>JAQGPE010000259.1 GCA_028293225.1 Akkermansiaceae bacterium
TGCGGCAGGCGATCGCGATCAAGGGTCTGGAAGGCTCGCGGATGGTGTTCCTGGAAGCGCTGTTGAAGCTGCGCCAGATCTGCTGCGAGCCGAAGCTGCTCAAGTTCGAGGGCGACTCGAAGATCGAGGCGCAGGCCGCGGGTTCTGCGAAGCTCGACTACCTCGCGGACCTGCTCGACACGCTGATCGAAGAAGGACGGCGCATTCTCATCTTCTCGCAGTTCACCTCGATGCTGGCGTTGATCGAGGAGCTGCTTCAGGTACGGAAGATGGCGTACTTGAAGCTGACCGGTGAATCCAAGAACCGCGGCGAACTGGTGGAGAAGTTCCAAACCGGCAGGTATCCGGTCTTCCTGATCTCGCTGAAGGCGGGCGGCACCGGTCTCAATCTAACCGCTGCGGACACCGTGATTCACTACGACCCGTGGTGGAACCCCGCCGCCGAAGCGCAGGCCACCGACCGCGCCTACCGCATCGGGCAAACGCAACCGGTGTTCGTGCACAAGCTGATCTGCACCGGGACGGTGGAGGAGCGCATCCACCAGCTTCAGCAGAAGAAGAGCCAGCTCGCGGATTCGCTGCTGGCGGATGCGGCGAGTGCGGCGGCTCCGGACGAGATCACGCTGTCTGCGTTGCTCGCCCCCTTAGGATAGTTCCGACAGCTTCGCTTCGATATCGGCGATGGTGCCATAAAGGTCGGCGTTGTCGCTGATCACCAGCGTCGACTCATCAAGCGGAATCGGCAGTTGCGAGATTCCATCGAGAAATTGCTGCATCTTCGCTGCATCCTCCGCCAGTGCTTCCGGCCTGCAATACACCACGACCAGCGGCTCTCCGAAATTGGATGCGACGCGGCCTCTCAGGAATCCACCATAGTCCGGTTCATCCTTGAGAATGTGCTCGTGCCCCGGCGGCAGATTGGCGCGATGAGCCTGCTTCGCATCGAACAACAGGCCATCCGGATAGATCCAAAACACGAAGTCAGGAGCGAGGTGGGTGAATTCCTTGATCGCATTCCTGCGACCGGGAAATCGCTCGGCTAAAAAGGGAAAGAGCGCCGCAGCGGCGTCGCGGGTGACAGATCCAGCGGTGAGCACGCGGCTCTTTTATCAACTTGGCATTCCGGGATCACCAAAATCCTGCTCAACTGATCTCAACCGGTCGCCATGCTCCAATCCCTGCACATTCGCGGTTATCGTTCGCTCCGGGATTTCCGGTTGGAACTGGGGCGGGTGACGGTAGTGAGCGGGGAGAACGGCGTGGGAAAATCGAATCTCAACCGGTCGCTGGCCTTGATGCAGCGCATGGCGGACGGGCGCTTTGCCGAGGCATTGGCGGAGGAAGGCGGAATGCCGAGCTTGTTGTGGGCGGGTGAGCGCCGGGCCGACGAACCTCGCCGGATTTCATGGAAGCTCGACCACTCCGATTTCCATTTGTCGCTGGAGTGCGGCATCAGCCCGGCCGATTTACGGTCTGCCTTCCAGACCGATCCGGATGTGAAGGAAGAGACCCTTCGTTATGGTGGTACCAAAGGCCGCATTGTGGCCAAGAGAAAAGGGCCGATGGCCGAGCTCCGCGACCAGGAGGGCCGGATGCAGGTATCGCCGCTGCCCTTTCACTCCTCAGAGTCGATGCTGTCCGAAGTCCGGGACGGGATCCGCTTTCCCGCGCTGGCGGCGACGCGCGAGGTTTTCCTGCGGTGGCGGTTTTATCACCAGTTCCGGACCGATTTCGACTCCGCGATGCGCCGTCCGCGCCTGGGGTCATGGTCGCCGGTCCTGGCCCACGACGGGTCGAATCTGGCGGCGACCCTGCAAACCATCATTGAGTCCGGGTTTGAAGATCCCTTGAACGAGGCAGTGGAGGCCGCTTTTCCAGGACTGGAATGGAACCTCTGCGACGGCGATGGAATCTTCCAACTCAAGATCCTGAGGCCCGGACTGAAGCGATACCTTACCGCGAATGAACTTTCGGACGGCACGCTGCGCTTCTACTGTCTCTGCGCAGCGTTGCTGACGACGAAGCCGCCGCCGTTGCTGGTCCTGAACGAGCCGGAAAACAGCCTCCATCCCGATCTTCTGATGCCGCTTGCCGGCCTGATCGAAAGGGCCTCGCGGGACATGCAGATCATCGTCGTCACCCACGCGCAGCCATTGGCCGAGGCCATCAGGGAGCGCTGTGATGCCAGACTGGCGCGGCTGATTGCGTTCGAGGGGGAAACCCGGCTGGAAGGCCAGGGGACGGCAAGGCGGGTCTGGACCTTCGACGGTTGATCGAGCTCATCGTATCATCCGGACTGGCAAAATCCGCGATCTCACGGATGCTCCGCTCATCATGGCGACGACCATCCGCACCACCGAGCCCACGCCGGGCTACGAAGTCTACGAGATCGAGCACCCGCTGTTTACCGCCAAGGTGGCCCGGCACGGCGCGCACGTGATGGAGTGGCAGCCCGCGGGCGCGGAGCCGGTGCTGTATTGCAGCCCCCGGGCAGTGCTGAAGGAGGGCAAGGCGATCCGC
>JAQGPE010000271.1 GCA_028293225.1 Akkermansiaceae bacterium
GGTGGACGGTGTGCAGGGAGTTCATCCAGGCGCCGCCGCGCTTCGACTCGCGCGGGTGCCAGTCGGCGTAAAAGGAACCGAGGTGCTCGTTGGTGGTGGAGTCGAGCATGTCGTAGAACTTTGCCTCCGGGTGCCAGACTTCGATGTCGCCGGGAAAAGCGTTCTCCGGCCGGGTACCGCGTTCGTAGTAGACGGCCTCGCGCTCCTTGATGCGGATGCCGAAGAGCTGCGAGCAAAGCGTGAACATGCCGTCCATCACCTTGTCGACCGGGAAATAGGGGCGCAGCAATTCGTCATCGAGGTCGTATTCCTCGCGGCGGCGTTTCTCCGACCAGTAGGCGAACTCCCATGGCTCCAGGCCATCATTGGCTTCGCCGGTCTTCTTCGCCTTGAAGGCGCACAGCTCGGCAAATTCCTTGTGCAGGGCGGGCTCGATGCGGTCGTGCAGATCTTGGGTGAACTTCAGGGCCGTGGCGCCATCGCGGGCCATGCGGCGCTGCAGGGTCAGGTCGGCGAAGTTTTCGTGGCCAAGCAAGCGGGCCTTTTCCTGGCGGAATTTCAGGATCTCGCGGATCAGCTCGGTGTTGTCGTGCTTGCCTTCGGCGGCGACCTTGACGGAGGCTTCCCAGACTTGGCGGCGGATGCCGTCGTCGTCCAGGTGCTGCATCAGCGGGAACATCGATGGCATCTGCAGCGTGAAGCGCCACGCCGGGGCTTCATCGGTGGCGGCGCCCTTGGCCTTGGCATTCGCCAGGGCGGAGGACTTCGCGGAGGCGGGCAGGCCGGCCAGCTGGCTTTCGTTGGTGAGGATCAGCTCCCACGCATTGGTGGAGTCCAGGACGTTTTCGGAGAACTGCTTGGTCAGCTGGGACAGCTTGGCGTCGACCTCGGCGACGCGCTTTTTTTTGTCCTCCGGCAGGTCGGCGCCGGAGTGGACGAAATCGAGCATCGTTTCCTGGACGTAGCGTTTGCGGACGGCGTCCAGATCGGCCACGGCAGGAGATTCGCCGTAGGCCTTCAGCGCGGCCCACAGGCGCTCATTGAGCGGGACGGAGGAGTAGAACTCGGAAACCTCCGGCAGCATCGCGTTCAGCGCGGCGCGCTGGGCCGGCTCGTCGCAGACGGAGTCGAGGTGGCTCAGGCGGCCCCAGCCCAGATCGAGCAGCTCGCTGGCCGTTTCCAGCTCGCCAAAGGTGTTCTCGTAGGTGGCCGTCTCGGCCGTTACCTGGCAGATCTTTTCCAGCTTGGCCGCGGCCACCGTCAGGGCGTAGCGGATGTCCGGTTCGACGGCTTCAGGAACCAGAGTGGACCAGCGGACGTGGAGATCGCCATCGAGAAACGGATGCATGCGCCTGTTCCTAGGCGAGCGGCGGGAAAATGGGAAATGAACTTTTCGGGCGGTGCCGGAAGTTTGCGCGGTGGCGGCTTTTCCTGATAATGCCGGAATGCGGTGCGCCTCTTTCCAGCCCGGAGCCTGGCTGTGCCTGTGCGCAGTCGTCGTTCTGGGCGGCTGCAGGAAATCACCGGCCTCATCCACGGATCATCGGCGGCGCGCTCCTGTCGCAGGCGATGCGCCGGAGCGGCTGGCGGTTGCATCCGGAAAGGCGAGCGACCGGTCCGCCGCGGAGGCAAAGTCAACCCTGGTGCCCGTAGGACCGCAGCATCTTCCTCTGGGGAGGGTCGATCATGACCGGCGCTGGCAAATGACCGATGCCCAACTGGAGGCCTGTTTCGCCGATGCCAGGGCAGACCCTGAATTCAGCAGCTATGGGGGGATCGATCCCAAGCCCGCCTATGCCATTGCGGGGGACGAGCGGTGCGCCGTCGCGTTCAATTTTAAAGCGCCGGATCTTCAGGTCATCTATTACTTCAGGCCCGGCGCCGTGAAACCCGAGTCGAAGTGCATGGGCAGCCTATAGAGGCGAAGGCCCGGCGATCGGGAGATTGCCCGGGCGCGATTTTCCCCGGATATTCCGCGCATGCCAGCCCGCGACCTGCTTTCCATCAGCCGTGAACTGAAATCCATGGCGGAAGCGGGTCTGCGCTACTCGACCGGGCCCTATGATCTGGAGCGTTACCGCCGCCTGCACGAGATCGCCTCGGAGCTGCTGACGTCGGAGGCGGTCGATTTCCAGTGGCCGGTGGAGTTTGGCTACGCCACCCCGAAGGTCGATGTTCGCGCCGCCGTGATCGAGGACGGGAAGATCCTGCTGGTCCGCGAGGCCAGCTCCGGTCAATGGACCCTGCCTGGCGGCTGGGCGGATCTGGATGCCTCGCCAGCCGAAAATGCGGTCCGCGAGGTCCGGGAGGAATCCGGCCTGGAAGTCCGGGCCCTGAAGCTGATCGCCTGCTGGGACAAGGACAAACAGGGCCACCCGCGCCAGCCGGAGCACGTCTACAAGCTGGTTTTCCTCTGCGAGAGGACCGGCGGCGAACTGGCGACCTCCCACGAAACCGACGGCGCGGCCTTTTTCGACCCGCGCGAAATGCCCGATCTGTGCCCCTACCGGGCGGCCCCGCAATACATCGAACTGGCGTTCAGGCACCTGTCCGATTTTGCGCTGGCGACGGCTTTCGACTAACTGGTCAGGTTGTGAGCTTGAGTGCCGAGTCGTCCGCTCCCTACACTTTGGCACTCGATGCGCGCCCTCCCC
>JAQGPE010000266.1 GCA_028293225.1 Akkermansiaceae bacterium
CGGCAGGATCCTGGGCTCCTCCAGAGAAGCTGAACTGCTCAGAGGCGCCCGGGTGAATCCCCCTGAAGAAATCGCCTTGGCCGGACCACCGGCCTTCGTCTCCAGGGAGGCTAGATGGACCGCGGAAAAGCTGCTGCTGATCGAATAACGGACGCTCGAAAACGGAATTGCCTCAGCCGTCCGGTATTCGGTCGAGTCGAGCCAGCACCAGGCCAGGGCCGCCACCACCAGAAAACCAAACCAGAAAACCCGTGAGCGCAGAGGGCGGAATTCAATCATGCAGCAGTCCCGCCTTCTAGCCTCCCCGCTTCACGCTGGCGACCTCAATGCAGGGTTTTCCCCTCCGCCAGCATCGCCACGAATTTCACGATCCGCCTCAGTCGCGTCTCCGGCTTCTTGGCATCCTGGATCCGGTAAAGAATCGCGTAACGGTTCTGCGCGCTGATTCCCGCGAAAAATTCAGCGGCCACAGGCGCCTCCCGCAACGCCGCCGCCAGATCCTCAGGCACCCCGATGTTCCTCGACGAGGCATAGGCCGCCGCCCATCTGCCATCCGCCTTGGCCGCCTCGACCTCCTGCAGGCCGCGCGGCTCCATCAGGCCCTCCCGGCTCAACTCTTCGACCCGCTTGCAGTTGATCTGGGACCACTTGCTGCGCCGGGTCCGGGGGGTGAAACGCCGCAGCGTCCAGTCCGCATCCAGCTTCCCCGCCTGGCCATCGATCCAGCCGAAGCACAGGGCCGCATCCAGCGCTTCCGCATATGTCACCGACTCATGGCCCGATCCCTTCCGCCCCAATTTCAGCCACATCCCGGTGGCTTCCTGCCCGGCCGAAAGCCAGTTCCGGAACCCCGCCGCCGCCGTGAAAGCGAGGATCGGAAGCCCGTCCTTGGGATGCCGCTCGATCTTGTCCACAGGCATCGGGTCAGCGGTTCGGCTGAAATCAGAAATCGTCGGTCCGGCTCTTTTGCTCGAACCGCAGGTCTTTTCCCCAACGCTCGGCCAGCTTGCTGAGCATCGAAAATTCCTTTCGCTTGCCGCGGAAACCAATCCGCATCGACGGATATTTCAATCCTGCCTGGTTCGTGTCGGTAGCACTCTCCACGAAAGCCCGTTTTTTCACCTCGGCCAGCGCGTCCGCGTCCGAAGCCAACTTCCAGAAGTCCTTGGCGCCACAGTCTTTCGCGACGACATCCAGGATCTTGTCGGTCAGCAGATGCTCCCTGACATTTTTGATCGAGTCCTGCTTTTGGGCTTCGGTCGCCTCAGGATTGAACGGGATCGGCAGGTAGGACTGGTCGACCTTGTTCTGGCGGTATTGGTAGAAACCGAAGGCTCCGCCACCCAGAAGAAGGAAAAGTACGACACCACCAATTACGATCCACCGTTGCATGTGCACCGTCTATCCGTAGTTTCTGCCGGTCCCAAGCCGGAAATTCATGGAATACCCCGCCACCGCTGCAACTCTCGATTCTCTGCCGAATGGCCTTTCTGTCATACTCGACCCCGATTCCGCGGCCCCGGTGGTCAGCGCGCAGATCTGGGTCGAGAGCGGCAGCATCCATGAAGGCGCCCTGCTGGGCTCCGGTCTGTCCCATTTCCTGGAACACATGGTCTTCAAGGGCGGCGGGAAATTCGGCGCCGATGAGCTCGCCGTGACCGTCCAGGCCGCCGGCGGCCACTGGAATGCCTACACCACCTTCGACCGCACCGTTTACTACATCGACGGCCCGGCCAGCGGCGTGGAAACCTTCCTGGAAGTCCTGGCCGCCATGGTTTTCGAACCAACCCTGCCGGAGTCCGAGTTCGAAAAAGAAAAGGACGTGATCCGCCGCGAAATCGACATGGGCCTGGACGACCCGGACGACGTGGCCAGCCGCCTGCTGTTCTCGACCGCTCACGTTCGCGACCCGCGCCGCCACCCGGTCATCGGCCACCGCCATCTTTTCGACCAGATCACCTACCAGGATCTCACCAGCTATCACCACAACCGCTACGTCCCGGACCGCTGCTGCCTGTGCCTTTCCGGGGATTTCGAGCCTTCCGAAATCTCCGCGAAAATCTCCGCCCTGTTCGGCGGCTTCGCCCGCGGCTCCGGCGCCGAGCCGGTGATCCCTGCCGACCCGCCCCAAATCGGCCCCCGCAAGGGCCGCGCCACCTTCGCCATCCCGACCAGTCGCATTTCCATGGCCTGGAAGATCCCGCCGATGGGCCACCCGGACGTCCCGGCCTACGATCTGGCCGCCGCCATCCTCGGCCGCGGCCGCTCCGCCCGCCTCTACCGCAATCTCCGCGAAGCCAAGGAACTGGCCCTGGAGATCTCCGCCTGGGCCTGGAGCCAGCCCGACCGCGAAGGCCTCTTCGCCGTTTCCGCCGAGGCGGAGCCCGACAAGTGCGAAGCCCTGGTGGAAGGCATCCTGGCGGAAATCGCCGCCCTGCCCGCCTCCGCGATCGATGACGAAATGGCCAAGGCCCGCCGCCAGATCGCCGCCAGCCAGTTCAAGACCCTCACGAACGCCTCCGGCCGCGCCACCGACCTCGCGTCGAACTGGCACGAAGCCCGCGACCTGGACCACACCCGCCGCTACCTCGCCACCCTGGATCTGGTGACCGCCGCCGATGTGCGCCGCGTGGTGCAGGAGCTTCAGCCCGACCGCGCCACCCTCTCGATCCTCGATCCCGAAGGCGTCGCCATCACCACCGCCCAGAAAAGCGCCACCCGCAAGCAGGCCGAGGCCGAGTCCTTCACCCTGCCAAACGGCGCGACCATCGCCCTGCTGCCTGACCACCGCGTCCCGATCGTCGCCGCCCAGGTCGCCGTCCGGGCCGGCCTGTCGTCGGAAACGATCCACACCGCCGGCGTCAACGCCCTGCTCTCCGCCACCCTGCCGCAGGGCACCAGGACCCGCGACGCCGCCGAACTGGCCAATCTCCTGGAATCCCTGGGCGCGTCCCTCGGCGCCAACTCCGGCAACAACGCCATGCTGGTCCAGGCGTCCGGACTGGCTCCGGATCTCGACACCCTGCTGCCGCTGCTCGGGGAAGTCATCGCCTCACCGTCCCTCCCGGGCGACTCCGTCTCGCGGGAAAAGGCCAGCCTCATGGCATCCCTGCGCGAATCCCTGGAGGACCCGCTTTCGACCGCCTTCCGCCTGGTCCGGGAAAATCTCTTCGGACTCACCGGCTACGGACTGAACTCGCTTGGCACGGAGGAAACGCTCGGCCGGCTCGACCGCGAATCGCTCGCCGCTCACCACGCCCTGCATTTCCGCGGGCCGAACCTGGCCCTCGCCCTCGCCGGCGACTTCGATCCCGGCCGCGCCCGCGACCTGCTCCAGGAACACTTCGGCCAATTGCCCGCCGGAGAGCCCTGGACCGCCCCGGCTTCCGCCATCCGCCCCGGCAGGGAAATCGAGGCCCGGCTGCCGAAAAAGCAGGCCGTCCTCGCCTTCGGCTATCCCGGCGCTTCCGCTCTCTCACCCGAGCGCCACGCCCTGCGCATGGTGCAGGAGTGGTGCACCGACATGGCCGGCCCCCTCTTCACCCGCATCCGCGAGGATCTCGGACTGGCCTACCAGGTCGGCGCCACCCAGTTCCTGGGCAATGACACCGGCTTCTTCGGTTTCTACCTCGCGACCGATCCCGCCCAGGTCGAACTGGCCGAGCATGAGCTGAAATCCGAAATCGCCCGCATCGCCGAGCACGGCATCCCGGAGGACGCCTTCGAGCGCGTGCGCGCCACGGTGCTGTCCTCGCAGGCGATCGGCCAGCAATCCCCGGGCGCCATCGCGCGCATGGCCGCGCTTGACGTGCTCTTCGGCCTGCCAGCCACCCACTACCGGGATCTCCACCAGATCTACACCGCCATCACCCACGCCGAGGTCCGCGAAGCCGCCAGCCAGCTGCTGGCCGCGACTCCGGTCGTCGTCCGGGTGCTCCCCTCCTGAAGCCCTCCGCCGCGGCGGGCCTACTTCTCCTGCACATTCAGGCGCAGAAAGCCCGTGGCCGCCGGGGGATTCGTCACCGTGCAGCGATAGGTGTGCAGACTCATGCCGTTGGCCTGAGCCTCCGGCGGGCTTTCGACAAACACGGCTGAGTTCCAGTTCACCAGGTCGGAGGAGTATTCCGGCCCATAGGTCACCCCCTCTGCGGCCGCATCCCGCAGGCTGGCCTTCAGAGCCAGCGAACTCACCCCGCTGTCCGTCACCAGGGTCGTCTGAATCTGCGGCGTCGAAGCCGCGGATGACGGATCAGTGCCGCAGAGGTATTCGAGCGCATTCGTGAAACCATCGCCATCCGGGTCGGCCGTCGCCGCCAGATCCCCCAGCGCCACGCTGGCCGGAAAGAAGTCCTTGGCCCACACCGCCACCGGCCCGGGCAGCTCTGCGGTCAGCTTGCCGGCCTTCGGCGCACTGGCGATCTTCAGCCCGTCAGCATAGATGGAAAGCCCGGCACCCCGTTGATAGCGGCTCCCGTCCCGGTCATAAATGATGGTCAGATGCCGGCCGTGGTAAGGCACCCGGTCGAGACAGAAATACGCCCACGGATAGTCGCCACCCGGACTGACCGGCAGCAACGGATCGACCTCCACCGTGCTGTCGCTGCGCGGCTTCAAACCGATGAGGCCGGTGATGACCAGGTCGGCGAAGGTCGAGTGATTGTAGGAAAACCCGCGTGGCGCAGGTCCCGGCTTCTGCCCGTAACCGCCGATGTGGGACCACATCCCGCCGGTGTTTCCTCCCGACGCCAGCGTTTCGTCGATCCAGGCCACCGGCCGCGACTCGCCGTTCCGAATCAGGGTGAAGCGCTGGCTCAGGGCATAGGTGGTGAACCGGGACAGATAGTCCGTTCGCGACACGTACGGCTGCTGGTAGTCATGCAGCAGGTTGGCCATCGCCGTTAGGGTGATCGAACTGGCAAACGGCCACACCGGCCCATTCCACAGGCAGCAGTTGCCCAGGTCGCCGGAATAATAACCCGTCTCATCCTTGCCCCCGGTGGCAAAGCCAAAGGGCGTGTCGAAGCTGCCCAGGTGCGACCACGCCTTGTTGTAGTCCACCGGTCCGCCGGCCTGGGGGAGGTGGAAATACCACGGCGTCAACCCGATTTCCTCACGCCGGGCCTGCTGGTTGTAGCCCACCGGATTCTCATCATTGAGGGCCAGAACCGTCCCGCCCCAGGTATCCGTATACGACGCCGAGGGAATTCCGGAAAAGGCGACATTTTCTCCGGTCGGCGCGAAAACCCGCCACTCCAAAGTACCCGCGGACTGCCCCGGCTGCGTTTGCGCGAGCAGTCTCAGCTTGCTGGTCTGCACCGGAGCAAGCCTTACGACGTTGAAAGCATTGAGCTGGGTCGCATAGGAATCGCCCTCGCGGGTCGCGCAATCGAGCCACTGCGAGCCATCCCAGTATTGAAGCTTCCAGGATGCCGGAACCCGCGAGGCGCCGCCGGAAGCCTGATCGTCGAAGAAATAGACCTCGGTCCGGTTCAGAGTGACCGGATTCGGGAAATCGTACTGCACCCATTCCTGGGTTCCCAGGTGCTCAGCACTCCACCAGGTGTGCCGGCGAATGCCGTAATCCATGGAGCCGTTGGGCGGCCGGCTGCCGTTCGGTCCGTAGCCGGTCTTGAAGAACTCCGTTGCCGGGTCCCACAGTTTGGACTGAATCTTGTCCCGCAAATCATCCGCACGGGCATCGAATTGAGCGGCAGAGGCGAGCAAGGCAGACTCGTTGGCTGGCTGCCGGTTCGCCGCGATCCGGTACATTTCGGCAATCGCCCGCGCGTCGCCGTAAAGATAGCTGTTAATGGAGGGCCGCCGCCCGGAGCCGCCGAAGCTGTACTCCATCGCATCCCGGTCGTCATTCTGCCAGAAGAGCCCGTCCTCCGGCGCGTAGTAGGCCTGCTGGCGGGTTCCGCCCGGCGTATTGGTCCCGCCCTGCCAGGCCAGCCAGTTCCGCGCCAGGTTCAGCGGGTTGGTGGTGGAGGAGACCATTTCCGCGATCAGATCATCGTCCGGCACCACCTTCTGCCGGGCCAGGACCCCATCCGCCAGCCAGGCGCTGTAGCGGCGCGGATTCGCCGCCGGGTTGGCCATCCAGTAGCGGATGTAGTCCCGCATCAGGTCGGGATCGTCCAGCCAGCGGCCTTCGTAAAGGTGGTGCCCCGAAGGCGCGGCGATCGCATTGGTGGTATCGGCCCAGTCCACCGGATCGATGTACTCGGTCACGATCCGGTTCGGAGCCGCCGCCGTACCGATGTTCTTGATGTGCTTCCGATAGGTCCACCACCGGTAGTAGTAGGTTTTCTCGATATCTCCGCTCGGGACGTCCAGTAGAGGGATCCGGTCCTTCAGGTAGTCGTAGGCATCGGCATTCTTCACCGCCTGACCGCCATAGGTGCCATTGTTCTGCGTCGAGACTTCGGCATCCGTGGCAACGTCAAAATACCAGCGGTCATCGGCCCGGAACTCATCGATGTAGGCCTTCAACTCATCCGTGCCCAGCACCCCGGCGGCAGCCGCCAGTCCCGGGGCCAAAGCCAGGACCAACAACATGCCGCGACCGGTCCGGAGAACCGCCAGAGAAAGCGAAATCATCGGCGCCCACCCTCACCCGTCACCGTTTGTGTGACAATCCAAAGTTCCATGATCGGCCCCTCCCTCATCCACGCATGGCTGCCAAACTCCGGAACCAAGACGAAAAAAGGGGAGCGCAGTCACCTTGCGCTCCCCTTTCGTTTCCCTTCCCAAGGGAATTACCCAAGAAATTGGCTCAGTTCAGCTTCGCCCGCAGGAAAGCGCGGGGAGTATCGGCCGTTTGGCCGGGGATCCGGAAGGAGCGATAGCTCCAGCCGGCATGCAGTTCGGGTAGCCCCGCCACAAAGGAGGCGTTGGACGTCACTTCCGAGATGGCAAGCGCCCAGTTCACCAGGTCAAAGGAACCTTCGATCCGATAAGAAACTCCATCCACAGCTCCGGTCTGCGCCGTTCCTGTTCCCGTAAACTCCGTTCCGTTCCGGACAGGAAGAGTCATCACAACCGTCGAAGTTTCCGGACCATCGCCGTCGGGATCGCCGACCGCCACATGGACATTATTGTTGTCGGACACCGCTGGATTGCTGTCGACGGCAAACTCCGACAGATTGTTCCGGCCGTCATGATCAGGGTCGGCATTTGGATCCTGATCCGCCGGATTGGTGATGCCGCTGTGCTCGATCCATTCCTGGAAAGGCGATACATAGGACACGCTCAGATTCGAAACCGTCGCGAAGGTGGTCCCGATGCCCAGCAGGCTGGCCGGCAGGATCGAACCTCCCGTGAACTTGACCTTCGCCGCCCCGACGGGAACGGAAGCTCCGGTTTTGAAATCGACCACCGCGTGCCCCGTGGACGGAGATCCGATCACTCCCAGAAGTTGCAGGCCCAGAATGTTCACCAGCGTCGTCCCGCCCGAGCTCCCGATCGCGTTGTTATTGGCATCGAGGAACGTCACGCCGAAGGAGGGGGTGATATTCAGCGTCGTGCTCAGAAGCTGGCTGCCCGTATCGACATCGAAGCCGACCCGGTAGGTGGAGTTCGGCTGGAGCTGGAAAACCGACCCGGACTTGTTGAGCGTGGCCGTTGCCGACCAAGAAAGGCTCAGACCCGTCCCGACCCCCAGGGCGCCCAGAATCGAGCCGGGATCGTTGTTGATTTTGAATTGCAGGGTGGAGCTGGCCAGAGCGACCTGGGCCTGGCTTTTCACCACCGGCAGGAACAGCACGGCGAGAGCGGCACCACCGGTGGCAGTGGCGTTCCAATAGGTGCCGAGGCTGTCGGTGGTGCTACCGGCAAGCGTGATACCGAGAAGCCCCCCGGCATCGACATCGGCAGTTACAGTATCGTCCGGTCCGAACAGACCAGGATAAGAGGAGGAATCGACAGTAGTCTGGCTGAGGGCGGTTCCGAGGGAACCCGCCAAGGCCAGAAGGGCGAAGGACAGCTGGAGTTTCATGGCGTGCCATCTTTCCGCTATTCCTGACTTTTCATCAAACGACAGCTTAAACCTCTTACTTATA
>JAQGPE010000275.1 GCA_028293225.1 Akkermansiaceae bacterium
CACCTTCTACATCCTGGTCGCCTACCTGCGCCGCAATGTCGGCTCGCTCGAAGCCGGCGTGAAATACCTCATCCTCGGCGCCCTCAGCACCGGCTTCCTGGTCTACGGCATCGCCTGGATCTACGGCACCACCGGCACCATGAACCTCGAAGTCCTCGCGACGAAGCTGGTGACGCTCCAGGACAAGACCCCGCTGCTCTTCGGCGTGGCGCTGGTCCTGATCGCGCTCGGCTTCAAGATCGGCGCGGTCCCCATGCACGTCTGGATCCCCGACGTCTACCAGGGCGCCCCCACGCCGACCACCGCCTTCCTTTCCGTCGGCTCAAAGGCCGCCGGTTTCGTCCTGCTGCTGCGCTTCCTGACCCCTCTCGTCGCGGTTGAATCCCCGGTCCGCAATCAGGTCCTGCTGATGCTTTCGATCATGGCCGGAGCCACCTTGCTCTTCGGCAATCTCGCCGCCATCGGCCAGACCAACTTCAAGCGCCTGCTCGCCTACTCCTCCATCGCCCACGCCGGCTTCCTGCTGCTGGCCCTCGCCGCTGGCACTCCGGTAAACGGCGTCTCGCTCAGCTCGAATGAAACGGTGTCCTTCTACCTCGCCACCTACCTGATCATGACCCTGGCCAGCTTCTTCATCCTGGCCCAGGTCCGCGTTCAGAGCGACTCCGATCAGATCGACGCCCTCAACGGCCTCGGCAAGCGCAACCCGGTGCTGGCCTCCGCCCTCACGGTCATCATCGCCGCCCTTGCCGGCATGCCGCTGACCGCCGGCTTCGTCGGCAAGCTCTTCGTCTTCCAGCTCGCCATCGGCGCCGGCCTCTGGTGGGGCGTCGGCTTCGCCATCGTCGGCGCCGCCGCCGGCTTCTACTACTACTTCAAGATCATCAAAGCCGTCTGGTGGAATCCTTCCGCCGATGGCGCGGTGACCCTGGTCCAGCCAAGGATCACCACCATCTGCGTCGGCATCCTGACCGTCGCCGTGCTGGTCTTCGGCGTCTGGCCGAACGGCATCGAGATGCTGCTGAAGTAAGCTCAGCCGATCGGCGGCCCGCTGACGGACCGGACTCCTGGGATGATGAGAGTTTAAACAGCGCGGACAGTTAGCTCCCGATCACCGGGGGTCTCGTGGACCCCCGTTTGCTTTCTACCCATGCGTCGCACCTACGGTGCTTTGAATTCCGCTCCGTACTCATGCAACAGGAGTAGATGCACGGAAGAAGTCCAGGTATAAGCCTTGGTCTTGAGACCTTTGCCGGTTTTGGCGTCGAAATTTTCGTAATAGCCACCCGCTTTTTGAATCAGCCGGTCGAAGCGTTGGGCCAGATCGATCGCCAGGTCCCTGCGTCCGCCGCGGTCCAAGCCGTCAATCACGAGATACATGGCGGGCGCCCAAATGGGACCGCACCAGTAGGCGTCAGGGTCGGAACGGTAAAGCGGACTCGCCGGCATTTCCGAGGCAAGCCCGTACGGAGTCAGGAAATCGTCGAGTTGCGCCACCATGCGGTTAAACATATCCGCATCCAGATTCTCGCCGAGCAGCAGGCTCATCATGGGTTCAAGCGACGTGGGTCGATCAATGATTCGCTTTCCCCCGTCAAGCCGGGTCACCAGCCGGTCCTCCCGCCAGTAAGTCTCCCGGAATAATTTCAAATGGGCCGCGGCCCGGTCGGTCCACACAATGGCCTCGTTGGTTCGACCGAGCTGAATGGCAATGCGAGCGAGGGTTTTCATTTGCAGAATGAGATAGGCCTGCAACTCCGGCGCCTCGTTTTCGCCTTCGCCGCCGCTGACCGTGGAATTGTCCCAGCCGGAGTCCCACCCGGGGTTGACTCCGGAATAACCGGGAATGCCGTTGCCATTGTGATCGCGTTTGGCGAACCAAAAGTCCGTCCATTTGACCAGCTTCGGATAAATCGCTTCCAGCCTGGCATTGGGAACCTCATGCCGGTCCATCAGTTTGCCCAGCGCCCAACCCTGGATGGGCGGCTTGGTGCAGTCGAGGAAGGCGTCTTCCGGCCCGGTCTTGTCCGGCAACTGGCCATCCTCTTTTTGAAGGGCGAACGGCAACATGAGCTGATCGAGACCGGCATTTAAATCGGTGACGCCCAAGGCCATCGCGTTGAAACAACAATCCCACGGCCACACGGCATTCATGTAAGCCTTGGCCATCAACACCGGCTCGGTCGGGAAATTCGGCGGCGTTGCCGGAGCCGTCGCATACCAGGTGTTGAGCCAGGCTTGTCCGGCCCCGGCCTCAAACCGCTGCGGCACACCGGGCATTTTGCCGAGAAATCGCTGCCAGTCCTTCAAAGTGGCCGCTTCCACTTTTTCCCAATCTTCCGGCAAAGCCGCTGGCGCGTTCTTGAAGATGCGAATCGCCACCCGGCATTTGCCGTCCTTTGGGGTGACTTCCCAACGCCCGTCTTCCAGACCGGAAAAATTTCCGTCCACGATCACCAGTTGCACCGTCCATCCCTGCCATTGCGTGCTCCAGGTGCGGTCATCTTCCCGCACCAGTTTGTCAAAGTTGCAGTCCTTCTGCACCGGGCTGAGTTGCATCCCCAAACCGGCCGCCGCGATCAGCGCGTCCCGCTCACCCGATAAGATAAGATGCGCCCCATCCTGCCCGGCCGATTTGTCCTGAACCTCGAATGCCGTAGGAGAGGCCGAACAAAGGGTTTCAACCGCCTTACCGTCGCGCAGAAACCGGATGTTGATCCAATTTGCCGCCTCCCACCCACCTGACAAGTAACTGTAATACAGTCGCAGCGTGGAGGCATCGCCCGGGTAAATCGCCAGCCACGAGTCGCGGCGGCTGAACCAGTAGTGCTGGGGATCAATCCGGGGCAGGTCTTTGCTGACCGAGGGATGAGCCGCGGGTAAATCGGCCGCTTGGGCGCGGGCACCCGGCATCAGCAAGGCAGTGGCCAGCAGAATCTTGAATGGAATTGGGATTTTCAACGCGGTCATGGAATAGGGGATACAACGATACCGCGAATTTCCGGACCATCTGTTGACTAATTGAGGGAATTCAATTCCGGCCCGAAAGAGGCCGCGGTGCGGCCAGCGCCCCCGTGATCAGCTTGAAACTGCCTCTCCGCCTCATCCGTGCGGCATGCCACCGTCGCCGCGATGGGCGAACCCGCGGTAAATTCAGGGCTTCAACTCCGCCGCCGTCCACGGCCGCCCGGCGCGCGCCTTGGTCGCCTCGCGTTGCTTCGTCACCGTCGCCGCTTCCACCGCCGCGGCCTTGTTGCCCCAGGCGTTGCGGATGTAGGTCTCGATGTCGGCCAGCTTCTGGTCGGTCATGGCCGGGTTCATCGTCGCACCAGGCATCTCGGCGTCGGGATGATAGGTAGCGCCCGCTACCTTCACCTCACCGCTGAGCCCGTGCAGCAGGATCTTCGTGAGGGTCTCTGGATTTCCCCGCACCCACTCGGAACCCTCCAGCGGCGGCCCCAGTCCCGCCAGGCCTGCTCCCTCCGGCCCGTGGCAGCCGAAACAGGCGGCCTCGCCCATGAACAGCGCCTTGCCTCTCGTCCACGCCGCCAGCGGCTCGCCCTTCAATTCCGGCCCCTGCGGATGATCCGCCACCTTGCCCATGCCCAGGTCCAGCAGCCCTTGGAGGGAAGCGTCCGCCGGATCGGCGAAATGCTTAAACTCGGCCTCGTGGCCATGAATCCCGGAAATCGTCGCCTCGCGCACGAACGGCACCCGCGCGTCCGTTTTCAAAATACTCGCCAGTTCCTGGAGCGCGTCCGGCTTGCCGATCGAGGCCAGCACCCGGGTCAGGTAGGGAGCGGCTTCGGGGCCCGCTGGCTTCAGCGCGACCAGTTGCGGCTCCAGCTTCGCCAGCTCAGGCGCGCCCAGCCGCGTGCAGGCCCACAGCGCCGAGGCCTGGACCTTGACGTTCGCATCCTTCAACGGCCCCTCCAGATCCTTGGCCTTCAACTGCCCCATCCCCTCCAGAGTCCAGAAGGCATGGATCTTCGCCACCGGCGCCCCGCCGGCGGCCAGTTCCTCCAGCGCAGCCACGGCTTTCGGGTCCTTCCTCTCCACCAGCAACCGCTGCGCCATCTCCCGGTGCCAGGCATTCGGGTGCGACAGCATCTTCACCAGCGCCGCTCCTCCCAGTTTCCCCAGGTCCACCCGCGGCTCCAGCTTGCCCGAATTACTACGGATGCGGTAGATTCGACCAAACCCCGCCGCCGGCTTGTCCAGGCCGCGCGAGACCGACTGGTCGCGCAGGTAGGTGGTCATGTAGGTGCGGTCCTGGATAATGCCGTGATACATATCCAGCAGGTACATCGAGCCGTCCGGCGCGGTGTAGACATTCACCGGCCGGAACCGCTCGTCGCTCGAGGCGAGGAATTCCTTCTCCCCCAGCGGATGACTGCCGCTCGGCCGGCCGTCCTTTTCAGCGATGTGGATCGCTTTCAGCAGGTTGCCCGAGGCCTCGGTGCTGAAGGCGGTGCCATACCATTCGGCCGGAAAATTGGTGCCGCGATAGACCGTCAGGCCCGCCACCGCGGTGCAGTTGATCATCTTGAAGGTCTTGGGATCCAGCTTGTCCTCGTTGTAGCCGTTGCTCTTCGCGATGTAGCCGCGGTTGATCGCCGGCGTGACGCGGATCGGCCAGGTCCGGTTGTCGCCCAGCATGTAGGCGTCGTTGTATTTCAGCTTCACCACCGGGTTCGCCTGCAGGAGATTCGGCGCCAGCGACTCGCCGAACAGGAACACCGAGTTGTTGTTGTGATAGAGCCGCCCGAAATCGTCGCGGGCGATCCCCCACTGACCACGGAAAGCGGTCGACTCCACCTCCCACTTGTCGCCCTTCCGCCGCAGCCGCTTGTCGGACTTCGCCAGGTACAGGTAGTTGTCCAGGTTGGGCAGCAGGCCGTTGGGCTTGTGCTCCACGTTGCCGCCGCCGGTGAAGTTGCCATCGATCACCTGCACCTCGCCCACCGCATCCAGGCCCTTTCGTTTCACCCAGCACAGCCGCTTGTCGTCCAGGAAAAGCACGCCGTCCTCATAGACGGTGACCGCCCGCGGCAGCAGCAGGTGATCGAGAAAGACTTTCCGCCGGTCCGCTTTGCCATCGCCATCGCTGTCTTCCAGCACCGTGATCCGGCCCTCCGGAACGTTCTCCCCCTTCCCCTCGGCATCCGGCATGAAGCCCTGCATCTCACAGAC
>JAQGPE010000284.1 GCA_028293225.1 Akkermansiaceae bacterium
CATGCTGTACACGCCGGCAGCCTTCGACTTAGAGACGAATACTTCGAAGTTATATCAGTTCTTCTGCTCCGGCACCTACGTCGTGGGAGCCAGCAAACAGCGCTTCGAGGACGGCGGACGCGACTCCGGCAACTGGGCCGGCGCCTACGGAGCCTGCTTTGACGCCGCCAAGGTCGAGTTCAGCCAGGACACCGACGGCGACGGCCTCGCCGATGTCTGGGAAGCCGCGAACGGCACCCAGGTCACGGTGGCGGACGCCGATGCCGACCCCGATCACGACGGCCTGACCAACATCCAGGAATTCACCGCCGGAACCAAGGCCAACGACCCCGACACCGACCATGACGGCCTGCTCGACGGCGTGGAGAACGGCACCGGCTCCTGGGGGGGACCCAATTTCACCGGCACCTTCCCTCTCATCGCCGACAGCGACCGGGACGGCATCTTGGACGGCGCGGAAAACCCGGACAATCCCTACGTGGACCTCGCCCATTCCGGGACCGATCCCAACACCGCGGACAGCGACTTTGACGGGGTGACCGACTACCGCGAGATCCTCTCCGGCACGAATCCGAAGGACCCCAACCAGTTCCCGGCCTTCACCTACACCGACCTGATGAAGGAAAACTTCGACGGCAACTCGGTGAACTCCGTGACCAGCTTCAGCAAAGGCGGGACGGGAGGCTACACCCCGGCCGTCACGGCCAGCGGCAACCCCCTCCACAACAATGTCGCGAAGCTCCTCAACAGCACCAACCTGAGCAACAGCAACTCGCTCGCCTTTGACCAGATCCCGTCGAACGCGGTGGCGGTAAAGTTCTCCTTCGACTTCTCCATGTCCAGCGGGGCTGACGGGATCGGCTTCGGCTTTTTCAAGACCTCCGATTTCCCCGCCACCGGGCCGATCAATCCGGGCAGCGTCGACTCGTGGGAAAATCCCACCTCCGGAAGCGGTATCAAGGGCGTCGCGATCGGCCTCAGCGGCTATCACAGCGCGGTGGTGATGAATTCTCCGAAGGATCCCACGAAAGCCTTGTACTCCGGGACCACGGGACTTCTCACGGACGGCCTCTATGACCGCGTGGTCGTGACGGCCATCGCGAATTCCCCGGGTTCCACGGCCTTCAGTGTCGATCTCATCCTGGATGTGGATGGTCCCGATCCCTTCACCATGAACCTCTTCTCCGCCGTGGTCGCAGAGGGCTTCGACATCAGCACCGACCCATACCGGATCGTCATCGGCGGCCGCACGGGAGGCCTCGCCATGAACGCCACGGTCGACAACGTGGTGCTGTCCACCAATGGCGTCATCGCCCCCCCTGAGCAGCCGGTCATGACGGCCAGCACGATCGACCGCAGCGCCACCCCGGCCAAGTTCGTCATGACCTGGAGCTCCAGGCCCGGCAGCACCTACAAGCTGGAGTCCAACCCGACCCTCACCGGCGCCTGGAGCACCGTGGCCGCCTCGATCGCTTCCGGCGGGACCACCACGACCTACAACGTCCCGCTGCCCGCCGGGTCCCCGGCGAAGAACTTCTTCCGGATCAGCCCGAACTGACGGGCTCTTCTGAGGCAAATCCCAGGCCCGCTCCGGTTTCCCGCCGGGGCGGGCCTTTCCGTGCAACGCGGATTCCGCTTCCCCGCAGCGGTCCCTGCGGCTACCTAGGTCCTCCTATGAGCGATCTCGCCGCACGCATTTCCGAGGACATGAAGACCGCCATGAAGGCGAAGGATGCCCTCAAACTGAGCGTCATCCGCGCTGTGAAAACGGCCATGACCAATGCCTCGATCGAAAAAGGCCACCTCACCACCGTGCTCGACGAAGCCGAGGTGCTGGCAATTTTCCGCAAGCAGATCAAACAGCGCCTCGACTCCTACGAGCAGTTCAGCAACGCCGGCCGCGAGGAACTGGCCGCGAAGGAGAAGGCCGAAATCGCCATCCTGGAGACCTACCTGCCCGCCCCTCTCACCGCCGCCGAGATCGACGCGCTGATCGAAGCCGCCGTCGCCGAAACCGGTGCCAGCTCGAAAGCCGACATGGGCAAGGTCATGAAGCACGTCCAGGAACGCGCCGACGGCCGCGCCGATGGCAAGCTGCTCTCCCAGGCCGTGGCCAAGCGCCTTTCCTGATTTTGAGCCTGAATCGAATGCAGGGCGCGGCAGTCATCGTGGCGGCAGGCAGCAGCCGTCGCATGGGCTTCGACAAGCTATCCGCGGAGATCGCCGGCAAGTCCGTGCTCCTGCGCAGCGTGGAGGCCTTCATGGCCGTGCCGGAAATCACCCGCGTCATCGTGGTCGGCCCGCCGGAGCGCTTCGAAGCCCTGCTGGCCACCGGTCCTTTCCCGAAGCCGCTGCTGCGGGCCGACGGCGGGGCCGAGCGCCAGCTGTCGGTGGAAAACGGCCTGGCCCTGGTCACCGAAGAGCTGGTCGCCGTGCACGATGGCGCCCGCCCGCTGGTCCGCCCGGAGTCGATCCACGCCTGCATATCCGCCGCCCACGCCGGGGGAGCCGCCGCGCTGGCCCGCCAGGTGACGGAGACTCTCAAGCGCGCCGATGCCGCCGACTTCTCCCGGGAAAGCGTCAGCCGCGAGCTGCTCTGGTTCATGGAGACGCCGCAGATTTTCCGCACCGCCCTCTTGCGCCAGGCCTACTCCGCCGTAAGGGAGCGGGGCCTGGCCGTCACCGATGAGGTGTCCGCCCTGGAAGCGCTCGGCATTCCGACCCGTCTGATCCCCTCGCCTTTCCCCAATCTGAAAATCACCGTGCCGGCCGACATCCCTCTGGCCACGGCACTGCTGCTGCGATGAACCCCGCCACCTACGAGACCCTGGTGCTGCCGTCCGGCCTGCGCCTGGCGGTCGCCTCCCTGCCCCAGAGCGAGTGCGCCGCCCTCTCCATCCACGTCCCTGCGGGCAGCCGCGACGACCCGGCGGAAAAGGCCGGCCTGGCCCATTTCGTGGAGCACATGGTCTTCAAGGGCACCCCGCGCCGCGATGCCCGGGCGATCAGCCTGGAGATGGAGGACGTGGGCGGTTCGCTGAACGCGGCCACCACGGAGGACCAGATCACCTATGAGGCCCGTGGCGACGCGGAGTCGCTGGAGCTGCTGGCCGACATCACCGCCGACATCACCTGGAACGCGATCTTCCCGACTAAGGACGTAAAGCTGGAGCGGGACGTCATCGCCGAGGAAATCGTGATGTATCGCGAGTCCCCCGGCGACCACATCGGCGACCTGATTTCCGCCGCGCTGTGGGCCCCGCATCCGCTCGGCGAGTCCGTCTCCGGCAGCGAGGAAAGCATTGCCCGCATCGGCAAGAAGGACCTCATCGCCTTCCGTGACCGCCACCATTTCCGCAATGACGTGGTGGTCTCCGTGGCCGGTCCCTTCACCGCGCACCAGGTGGCCGATCTGATTTCGAAGCACCTGCCGGAAAAGCTCCACGCCTATGCCGCCGTGCCGCTCGACCCCGCGACCCTGACCGCGCCCGGCCATCTCATCGACGAGCGCGACACCGACCAGCTCCAGCTCGCCCTGGCCTGGCGCACGCCCGGACGGCTCGACCCGCGCCGCCATGCGCTGCGGATGCTCGGCATGATCCTGGGGGAAAGCGCCGGTTCGCGGCTCTTCCAGGAGCTGCGGGAAAAGCGCGGCCTCTGCTACCAGGTCGCCTGCGATGTGAACTTCTTTGACGAAGCCGGCTCGCTGGAGATCCACGCCGGTCTCTCGCCGAAAGGCCGCGACGAAGCGCTGGAGTGCATCGAGCGCGAGATCGAGGACATCCGCCGCAACGGCCCGCAAGCCGACGAACTCGCCCGGGCCAAGCGCCTCGCCGCCAGCCAGACCAAGATGGCCATGGAAAGCACCGGCGCGCACGGCTCCTGGGCCGGCGACTGCCTGGTCCAGTACGGCCGCATCATTCACCCGACGGAGGCCCGCAAGATCTGGGAAGCCGTCACCGCCGAAGAGATCCAGCAAGCCGCCGAGCAACTCCTGCGCCCCGAGAACCGCGCCATGGCCGAGATAAGGCCGGAGTGAGGTGTGTCTACCGGATACGTGTGACCCGACGCCTGTCGAAGGTGGCTGATGCGTCCCGCTTCAGCACGAAAGGCTCACGACCGCAGGTCGCACTTGCCTAGTACTAGGGGAGAAGCAGTTCATCCGTTTCTTCAGTGATCCAGCAGCCTGCGGCTGTAAGCTCTCAGTGCTGAAGCGGGACGCATCAGCCACCTTCGACAGGCGTCG
>JAQGPE010000291.1 GCA_028293225.1 Akkermansiaceae bacterium
CGGGCTGGAGAAATAGCCGGGCGACCCTCTCCATCATGAAGACGGGACTCTCTGCAACAAGGAAAGCGGGCATCGCCGCCGCCTTTCTGACGGTTGCCCTGACCGCCACCGTCTGGAAACAAATCGACCGCAGGAAATCGGAAGCCGTGACATCCCCCGCGGCCAGCCAGCCGGGGACGGAGGGAATTTCAGAAAGCGCATCGCGGGTTCGCTCCGCTTCACTGGAGATCCGCAAGGAGAGGATCAGGGAACTCGTGGCAGAGGCTTCCGGGAGAGCCTTTGATAGCCGCTACTGGGAATCCTTGAGTTCCGAACTCGCGCGACTCCCCGCCGGTGAATTCGAGTGGGCCTGGCAATTGCTGAAAGACCTCCCTGAAAGCGAAGACCGGGAAATGACCCAATTGAACGCGCTCTACTTCCTGGCGGGAAAACGGAAGCTCCTGCAGTTGCCCGCTCTGATGGACCGGCTCGATCTCGGCCCGGACGACAGCAAACGACAGCGCCTTCTCAATGAATTCTATTTTCAATTGCCCCTCATCGATTCTCAGGCCGGTCTCGGCAACCCGAGTCTGCAACAGTGGCGGGAGTTGGTTCGCGCGCTGAGCCCTCCCGACGGCGAGGCCCTTCTCCAAAGCTTGGGCAGGGAAATGTCGGAGCACGCGGAAGAACTCCTTACTTCCCCAGACGCTCTCGATGCGAGGGAGCGAAAGGCATTTCTCCAGGGTCTCATCGACACCCTGTTGAATCCGATGTGGCCCGGTGGTGAAGAAAAGGTGACGGGGAACGGTTTTACCGCCGAATTCGTCAAGAGGTGGAAGCAAATCCAGGCTTTCGTCGCCGCCGGACGGTTGGACGCCGGCGCCGGAACCGTTTTTCTCGACGCGATCAGTCAGCAGCGTCCCGGCCGGGTAGTGATCTCGATGTTGCAGCAGGGCGAAATCGAACAACTTGCCGCACGGCCCTATTTCGCCGAAATGACGGGCAACCTTGGCAAGGATGACCCTGAGGTGCTGGGCGAATTGATTGTCGCCGGAACCATCCCTTCGGAAGCGATCGACTTATCTTTCATGGTTTGGGCATCGAGGAGTTCAGTCGCGGCTGAAGAATGGCTCGAGGCCAACCGGAGCCGGATCTCCGGTGGACAGTACGATCGCTTGGCTGCGGACCTCTCCGCTGCGGCTGCCGCCCTCCAGCATGGCGACGAAGCCTGGCAGTGGGCCGGCCGGATTTCGGATCCCAAACTCGGGTCCGCTCAGAAGGCGAAACTGGTAGCGGCCGGTGTCGAAAATATCCGCAAATAGGCGGCGGAGTTCCCCTCCCGGGAAAAACGCGATCCCGTAATAGGCAATTCCCGCATCTTATCTGAAGATGCGTGTGCTGCCCACCGGAAGTTCTTAGCCCGCGCCCCCACCGCCGGCCACATCACGAGCCCCTTCGCTTCCCGCCGTAGCGTCCCCCCAACCGCCACCCGCTCCGCTCATTTTCCGCCACCGCCCCATTCTCCCCATGGATGGTTCCCCGTCATTTCCCTGCCGCTCCAGCCGGCGCGGGTTCCTGCAGCTTCCGCTCCAGGTCCTGCCGCAGGTTGTCATTGCGGTAGAGCAGGGAGAAGGTGGCCTCGCGCTTTTTCCGCAGCAGGTCCTCGATCTCCGTGTAGGCCAGCAGCATGAACAGCCCCTGCACCGGCTCGCGATGGAAGGACAAGGTGCGCGTGGCGAACTGATCCTGCGTCGAGCGGTCCTGCCGGTCCGCCGTGAGCTCGCCGTATTCGCCGGTCAGCTCCCGCTTCAATTTGTTGAACCGGTCCTCCACGCCGTCGGCCCCGGTGCCGTCATCCCCGTAGTGGACGGCCACCTCGAACAGGCGGCCGGCCAGGAAGCGCCCCTCGACCGCCCGCGCCGGCGTGCCGGGCAAACTCCCCTTCCGGGAAGATATCTTCACAATCCGAAGAGCAGGTTGATCTCCAGGCACCGAAATGTCAGTATCCAGCGAATGTTTGTTAGCCCAATCAATCAACTTTTCCGGAGAATCGCCCCAGCGCAGGCCGAAGGGCGGATCCAGGACCGCTTGAGCATGGGCCGGCAGGCAGCACCAGGCCATCAGAACAAGTCCGAGAAAGAAGGTCCGCACGCCGGAACATTCCGGACTTTTGCCCGCCGCGGCAAGCCCCGAGCGCCACGCGGCTCATTCCTGATCGAGAGCACCATCTCCCTCACCATCCTGGCGGTCATCGGGCTGCTGCTGCTGAAGATGTCGATGAACGTCACCGCCCCGCGGCAGTGGACGGTCTATCAGTCGCTCACGGATGGCTACATGACCTATGAGAAGGCCTACGCCCAGCGGCTGTCCTTTGCACAGATCAAGGCCGCCGGCTCTCCGTGGCCTCAGTCCCCGTCCAGTGCCACCACCACGGTGGAGATCGGCCGCCTGCCTGGCGGCGTCCCCGTCACCGGCACCGTGGTCCGGACCCGCACCGCCGACAGCAACAACGCCTCCACCGCGGGCGGCACCCTGAACCCCACCGACTACGCCGCGCTCAACCCGGGCAAGGTGGAGGTCTGGAAGCTGCAGAGCATCCTGACCTACGTGGTCAACGGCCGCACCTACCGCAAGGTCAAAACCATCGTGCGCAGCCAATGAAACGGAACCTCTCCATCATCATCCGGCGCACCCGGGGCTACACCCTCATCGAGATCACCATGGTGCTGCTGGTCAGCCTGGTGATCGGCTCCATGCTGATGACCCTGGCCAATCAGCAGTTTACCTTTTTGAAGATCTTCCAGTCCCAGAATTTCCTGACGGAAGAGGCGCCGATCATCAACAACCAGCTGGCCCGCATCATCGGCCAGGCCGACCGTTTCAGGATCCACAGCTCGGTCGCTGACGCCGTCAGCGGAGTCAATCCCAGGCTCACCGCCGGGCCGGTCGTGCTGCTGTATTTCCGCCAGCCGGACGGGACCATGCTGAAGGGCATCATCTCCTTTGAAAACAGGAACGGCAGCAAGGCGCTCTACTACTACACCGTCCCCGCCACCGGCGTCCTCAGCACGCCCGACTGGAGCATCACGAAACGCCCCACCAACGTCGTGTTCAGCATCGAACAGGGGATCCTCCGCACCACTCTAACCGGTCCTTCCAACGAGCAGATCATCTACTCCGGGACCATGCAGCAATGAGACGCCCCCTCCTCCCTCCTCATCACCGTCGCCGTCATCCGGCCGGCTACGTCACCATGGTCGCCACGCTGGTGGTCGGCGGCGTGCTGCTGCTGATGATGCTGTCGGCCTATCGCGGCGCGGCCATGTCCCGCGACGTGCAGACCGCCGTGGCCGTCCGCGTCGACCTCGCGGACAAGGAGGATGCCGTGCTCCGCTCGATCGTGGAAATCACGCCGAACCGCGCGATCCGCGCCATGCAGTCCGGCTCCGATGTCGCCGGCGTCCGCGAAAAACTCAGCTGGCAGGGCATCTTCACCGACGCCCTGGCCCAGGCCAACGCCCGCACCTCGATCGATGCCGCCACGCTCGCCACCCTGGGCATCAACAACACCTACAACGGCAACCCGGCCGACACCGCGTCCAATAACGTCGCCAGCATCTTCACCGCCATCTCGCCGGACGCCGACTACGCCTCCGCCGGGATCAACCGCAGCCTCGGCACCGGCTACCCGATCCCCCTGCAATATGGCGACGCTGCCAAGTCGAACCTCGACCGGCTCTACCCGCTGATCGCCAACCAGAAGATCTACGGCACGCTCGCCAGCGGCCTGGTCGGCGCCGACGTCGCGAAATACCCGGTCTACAATCTCATCCCCTACCCGAACATCAATTTCGGTTACGGCGCCCCCGGCGCGAACTTCGTCGCCAAGCGCAACTGGTGGGCCTTCAGCATGAACCTGGGCGCCAACGACGCGATCCTCAACGACGCCTCGCGCAACGCCAACCAGGGCGGCAAACGCGACTTCGTGCTGTCGCTTTACGAAATCCCCTCCCAGCTGGCCATCTCCGCCGAGACCTACGCCAACATCGGCACCCACGGCGCCGCGGCCGGCGGCGGCGCCTGGCAGCACGCCGTCATCAACGGCGGCATCTTCGCCACCCGCGCCCAGATCGACGCCGGCATCCCGCTGGCCCGGGTGGCCGGCCGCAATGGCATGACCCTGGCCAACTACAACAGCGTCGGCGCCAACCCGCTCGGCGGCGACCCTTTCGCCGCCGGCACCCGCGAGCAGTACGAGACCATGTATGGCACCTCCATGCCGGTCTATCTTTCCTCCGACGCCGGCCGCAGCTCCTTCGTCCCGATCAACGCGGGCCTGAATTTCTTCGACCGCTACTCCCTCGGCACCGAGGCCAACGTCATCGCCGGCACCACCTGGAACGACTACACCTCCGGCGCGGGCCAGTGCGCCATGCGCCTGGACATCATCCCGACCACGCCGATCCAACTACGCTTCTCGTACCTGGTCGGCTCGACCCGCGTCCCCTCCGCGCCCACCGGAGTCTCGGCCACGACCGCCCAGATCGCGACCTGGGAGAGCTCCTCGCCGCTCACCCCCTTCTCGGTCAAGAAGCTGGCGAACAATAAGACCTGCGTGGTCGTGAAGCCGAAGCTCTTCCCTGCCTATCTCGCGAAAATCGGAGCCTCCGACGTCACCGTCAACAACTCCATCGCCATCAACGTCGACTACACCCTCACCGGCGTGAACAACCCGGCCCTCAAGCCGGACATCACCCCCAAGCTCGGCGACTGCGGAGTCATCCTCAGCGATTGCGATGACCTGACCGCCTACTCGAAGGGCTTCTCGCTGGTCACGAACCTGATGCTCTACATCGCGGACGACTTCAACCAGGTCACCACCACCGCGCCCACCGGCAGCGGCCTCAGCTCGCCCTTCACCCCGCCCACCTCCATCTTTGCCCCGGACATCCGCTACGGCACCGACGTCGCGCCCAACAAGGTTCAGATCTCCGGCCAGATGGGTCACATGGGCGGCGACAAGGGCGGAACCACCGCGACCCGCATCCTCGACCTGCAGCTCGGCAAGGACGACAGCGTCGCTCCGCCGGACAGCATCTCCGTCAATCTCAGTCCCATCGTCCACCCCGGCCTGCTGCCACCCATCACCATGAAATACTGGCTGGTGGTGCTGGAGGAGCGGAAGCGGGAGTACTACCGCTGAGAGCGGCTGGCGGAGCGGCGGACGGATGAAGAGACAGGGACTTCGACCTCCTCCCTCCATACGGATCTTCTCCGCATTTGACCAACAAACGGCCTGACCGCTGGACCGGCCGATGCCATTGGTTGACATCGGCCGACCTTCCCTGCGACACCGCTCTCAGAGCGGACGGCGCCGGCGGGCCACCAGGAGAGGCAAGACCACCGAAACCAGAGTCAGCGAGACCGGCTCCGGCACCCCGGCGACGATCGGCACGCCGGCCTCATCTTCATAAGCGAATGCCAGGATCTGATTCGCAAAGGGCCTGTAGAACGAGCCCGTCACGTCCTCCTCAAATAGTTGCACCTTCAGCCATCCGTAGTGCAGTTCGCCTGAGATCGCGAACTCCAGTCCGATGTAAGCGATCCCGCCGGTGAACTCACCGATGGGCGTAGGCGGAAACTGAACGTTGTAGAGGTAATTGGTGAAGATCGCCGGATCATCGCTCACCTGCTCGCCGCGGATCCAGCTGGTGCCCGGCGGCAGTGAAACTCCGAGGATATCTCCATCCCGATAGGCATGGATCAGACCGCCGATGTTGGGCGGCGGGC
>JAQGPE010000292.1 GCA_028293225.1 Akkermansiaceae bacterium
GCCTCCGCGCAAAAAGCCCGCATCGATTCCGGCTATTCCCAAACGGTGCTCGTCGCCAATAAAGAGGAATATAAACCGCAGATCGTCGACGAGCGGATGATCGACGCCTGGGGCATCGCCTTGCGCCCGCCCGGCGCCGGCGGACACATCTGGATTGCCAATGCGGGCCACGGCTCCTCTTCCGAATACATCGGTGACGTCCCCGGCGATCCGCTCCACCAGGACGGCCTGCGGACCGTCACCCTCGACCAACCCCGCTGGACCGACCACGGCTTCGCCTTCATCACCGGCCAGGTCTACAACTCCGCCAGCGATCTCCCCGGCCAACCGGTGGAATTCCGCGTCGCCGGCCCCGCCGAGAACCGCAAGGTCTCGCCGCCTGAGGAAATCAAGGACGGTTTCTCCGGCTCGGCGAAATTCATCTTCGTCACCGAAGACGGCTGCATCAACGCCTGGAGCTCCAATACCGCGACCGCGATGAAGTCCGCACCGGTCATCATCGACTACTCGAAGACCTCGAAATACCCGCACGCCGCCAACAGCGTTTTCACCGGCGTCGCCCTGACCAACAACCCCGCGGATTCCGAAGCCTATAAAAAACTCGACGGCAACCACCTCTTCGCCACCGACATGCGCAACAACGCCATCCAGGTCTTCGACAACCAGTGGCAGGATGTCACGGAATCCTTTCACTTCGAGACGCCCGCCAGCGTCGGCCACTTCCATCCCTTCAACATCGCCGCTCTCGGCGGCCACCTCTTCGTCGCCTACGGCGAGTTCGATCCGAACAGCGATGAAGGCCAGGAGCAGCTCGCCGGAGCCGGCTCCGGGCACATCGTCGAGTACAATGAGGACGGCACCCTGGTGAAGGACTTCTTCGCCGGTCACGGCGTGCTCAATCTGCCCTGGGGCATGGCCATCGCTCCCGCCACCTTCGGTGAATATTCGAATGACCTCATGGTCGCGAACTTCGGCGACGGTACCATCGCCGCCTTCAACCTGGAGACCGGCGACTTCGACGGCTACGTCCGCGACACCGACAGCAAGATCATCTCGATCGACGGCATCTGGGGCCTGACCTTCGGCAATGGAGTCAGCCTGGGCCAGGCCGACGCCCTCTACTACACCGCCGGACCGAACAGCGAACGCGACGGCGTCTTCGGTCGCGTCGATTCACTCGATCCAAAGGATCACCCCGAAGTCACGATTGTCCCGAAGGCCGGCGGGAAATAAACTTCCCCGCTGAACTTGCCGGCCGGAGTCCTCCCCTCCCGCCGGCATCTTTCGGTACACACCCCGCGCTTGTAAGACCCGCGCGCGCCCGGCGTATCCTCACGCCACCATGCGCCGTCTCTTTTTCCTTCCACTGCTCTTCTCCTCCCAGCTCTTCGCCGCCGAGCCCGCTCCTGCGCCCGGCGCGCCATCCCTCGCCATCACCCCGGCCGAGCGCTTCAAAGAAGGCTGGTGGAAGGACCGCTTCGAGTCCCGCAAGCCGCTCGTCGCCGCCGGCGACCAACAACTCGTCTTCATCGGCGACTCCATCACCCAGGGCTGGGAAGGTGCGGGCAAGGAAGTCTGGGAAAAATTCTACGGACCCCGCAAGCCGCTCAACCTCGGCTACTCCGGCGACCGCACCGAGCACGTCATCTGGCGCCTCACCCACGGCGAACTCACCGACCTGAAGCCGAAACTCTTCGTCATCATGATCGGCACCAACAACACCGGTCACCGCCAGGACCCCGCCGAGCAAACCGCCGATGGCGTCAAGCGCATCATCGAGCTGCTCCAGATCAATTCGCCCGCCTCGAAGATCCTGCTCCTCTCCGTCTTCCCGCGCGACGAAAAGCCCGACGGCCCGCTTCGCCAGCTCAACAATAAGGTCAACGCCATCATCCAGGGCTACGCCGACGGCAGCACGATCCAGTGGCTGGACCTGACCTCCGTCTTCCTCACTCCCGACGGCATCCTGCCAAAGGAAACCATGCCCGACTTCCTCCACCCGCAAGCCAAGGGCTACGAAATGTGGGCCGAAGCCATGGAGCCAAAGATCAAAGCCATGATGGGTGAGTAAGCCTCACCCGCGGCCTCCGGCCGCAGCTCAATTCATAGAGCCCTAAAGGGGCGAAATGTGGCAGCCAGGGGTGACCGCAGGGAACCCCTGGTAACGGCACCCGGCGAAGCCGCAAGACGAGCGCGTCATCACGCATCTTCCCCCTCACAGTCCGGCGCGCTCGCTCCTGTTGACGGCACTTCCCTCCCTCCCCCTCCGAATACCCACGGCCTCCGGCCGCACTTCATTCCCGAAGAGACTCAGGATCCATCCTACTACATTCACCGTAAATTCACCCCCACTTCCTCACAAACCCCGCCTTCGCCCCGCCGACAATTGGCGCCCCATGCCCAAAACACGCCACCTCAAACTCCAGCCCGGCCAGCTTCCTCAAACTGCGCCGCCCCTCCTCCAGATCCTCATACGAAGGCGCCCACTCCATCTCCTTCGACTGATTCACGCACGCATCCGCCGCGAAAAGCACTCCGCCGTGCCGCTCCCAGCGCAGCGCCACCTGCCCTGAGCAATGCCCGGGAACGTGGATCACCTCCAGCCCGCCATCGACCACCGGCAGCAGATCGCCATCCTTGATCTCCCGGTCGACCCGCACCGG
>JAQGPE010000302.1 GCA_028293225.1 Akkermansiaceae bacterium
TCGATTTCCAGCAGGTGGCGCGACGACTCGCCGAGCTTCCCGGTGGGCACGGAGAAGCGCTCCAGAACCTCGACAGGGGCGGTGCGGTGATTGAGGCCGATGCAGACGAGTTCCATCCTTGGGTTAAATCAGCGCAAAAACGGACAGGGAGACGACGAACAGGGCCACGGCGGACACGGCGGTTCTACGGCCGGTCAACCCCCGGGTCTGTCGTAAAGCGAGCAATCCCGCGTAGCACAGCCACACCACCACGGCGGCGATCAGGTGCGCCAGGCTGCCGGAGTGGTTCATCATGAAGCCCGCGAAAATCCCGACCGTCAGCAGGATCAGGCCGATCCACAGCAGCCGCACGGTCGAGGAAAGCAGCTCGCGGACGGGAGGCAGGTTCCGGAACAGGCCGGACTGCAGGTGGTGATCCTTCAACTGGCGGTCCAGCACCAGGAACATCACCCCCGCCACCGCCGCCAGGGCCAGCGCCCCGTAAGAAAGCACCGACATGGCCGCGTGGGTCTCCCCCCACGGATTCACCGCCGTCGCCCGCGCCGGGGCAGGATCGAGCAGCCCCGGGAAAAGAGCGACCACCTGCAGGGCCACCACCACCGGCGCCGTGAAAACGCCCAGCAGCGAAACGCGGTAGGCCGGACCGACCGCGAGGTAAAAAAGGGTCAGCGACCAGGCCAGGAAGGACAGGATTTCCCCAGCCCCATTCAGCGGACAGGCCCCGCGCTCCTGGCCGCGCACGTAGAGGAAGCCGATCTGGGCCGCAAACGCCCCGATCATCCACAGCACCGTCCACGGACTGCGCACGCCGCGGTGGACCGTCCACATCCCATTCGCGCCACCCACGGCGGCGAGAACGGTAGCGATCAGCAGAAACCAGCGGTCCACCCCCCTCCCTTGCCCCTCGCAGGGCCGCTGCGCAAGTCCCTAGTAGGGGGGTGCGACAATCTGCGCAGGCGGGAGGACGGTAAACCGCTCATTTCACGGCCTCTGCAGCCGGAAGAACATCCGGGCCTCCGTGCCGGAATAAGTGTAGCTGCCATCGGTCGTCACGGTCACCGGCAGCCAGGAGCCCCCCGCCAGGGTCGCACTGCGGTAAAGCGTCCACGGCGGGGTGGCCGGCCAGCTCAGCACCGCATTTCCGCCGCTACGGGAAATCGAGAGCACCGGGACGAACGTCGCCGGATCGCTGATCCGGTAGACGTAGGCCGCACCTGCACTGCCGCCCACATTGGTCTCGGCCCTGGGGGCACCGACCAGCAGCGTATCCCCGCTGAGGGCCACCGTAGCGGCAAAATCGCCCTGCACCGTCGTGGACGGACCGAAGACCTGCTGCTGCGACCACCCGCCCCCGGTATCCCGCGCGAAAAGATACGCCTTGCCCGGGCCGGCATTCCTCTGCCAGGCCCCGACCGCCACCAGGCTGCCTTCAAAGCTGACGGAGATCCCGAAGCTGTCCTCCGCCACGCTGGCCGGGCTGGCGCTGAGGATGGTCTCCTGCTCCCAGAACAGGAATCCGGCCTTGAACACGTATACCTTCCCCTTGCGATCACCCAGAACAGGCACCGCCCACATGCTTGTGTACATGGAGCCGCCTGGAGAACCGACGATCAGCTTATCTGCGCTCATGGCCACGGAGTAGCCGAACCAGGCTCCCGCGGCCCCCTCCGCACCGGGCTGGATGAGCTGGCCCGGCGACCAGATCCCGGTGCTGGTACTCTTCCCATAGTAGTAAGCCTTGCCACCATCGACCCGCAGCGGACTGGCCAGGTCGGCATGGGGAGCCCCGACCAGGACGGCATCCCCTTTGATCGCGACCGCTTCCCCGAAATGAGCGCCTGCGCTGGAGTCGGAAACCGGAGTGAAAAGGTCGACCAGACGCTGCGCATTCAGCACGGTTGTCTCCGTCCAGACGCCGGACGCCCGCGTGAAGATCACCGCCACACCCGCCGCCCCCGCACCGGTGACCGGGGCAAAGGGAGCCCCGGCGATGATCTGGTCCCCGTCGATCGCAGCAGAATAGCCCAGGTTGTCGCCAGCCGCTCCCGCACTGCGGGTCAGCCGGACCTGATCGTAACCGGTGCCGCTGGGCTTTGGCGTGAAGACATAGATGGCCCCGCGATAGCTGCCGTAGCCATAAGCGCCGGCCACGATGGTGCCGTTCGACAGAGCCACGGATGAGCCCAGAAGCTTGCCGGCCTCGGAGTCGTTCGCCCGCAGCAGACCGCCTTGCCGGATGCTCCACGTGCCGCCGGTTCTTTCGTAAACCGACACGGAGCCCTCATTCAGCGGCCCGGAGGTGTTGGCGCGCGGCGAGCCCACCACCGCCAGATTCCCCTGGATGGCGACCGAGGTGCCGAAGTTGACTCCCGCCGCGCCATAGCCCGTCACTTCGCCGGCCAGCCGGGTCTGCTGCGCCCAGTTGCTACCGGTTCTCTGGAAAAGGTAGGCGGCCCCATTCTGGAAGCCGTTCCCGATGTCCGAGTCCGGCGCGCCCGTCAGCAGGGTCGCCCCGGAAACGGCGATGCTGGTGCCCAGGTGGATATCCGGATTGGCTCCG
>JAQGPE010000325.1 GCA_028293225.1 Akkermansiaceae bacterium
CCGGATCCGGGTGGGATCTCCGCCGAAGGTCCGGGCGACATTCTCGGCCAGGCCTTGGTTGAACCGGTCCATGTTGTCTCCGCCGACCACTCCGCGCCCGCGTGCGATCAACGACTGTCCGAGCAACTGGGGCACGTTGGTGGAAATCGTCTTCTGCAGGATGCCGTTGACGATCTGGGTTTCGATTTCGTTACGGGGGTTGGAGTAGATCTTCAGATGCAATCCCAATCGCGTCTCGCTGAGCAGATCGGCGGGGATCACGACGGCAAAGCGGAACTCGTTGGTGCGCATCAGCGGCGCGAGATCCTCTTCGCGCAGGGGCTGCCCGCTCCGGTCTCCCGTAGTGCTGGTCGTGACGACCTTGAAGGTCTTTTCGGCTTGCAGGGCCTCGACCAGACGGATCGCTCCGGGGTTGGCGCTCGCGTTGACCACCGCGAGGGGGATGCCGGTGGGGCCTGAGTCCTTCCGGTTCACGCCGAAAACCATTCCGAACAGCCAGATCAAGGCGAACGGGACCAGAAAGGTCAGGGCCACCGCCATCTTGTTGGAGAAGAAATTGGCGAAATCCTTGCGAACGAGAACGAGAATGGGGGACATGGCGGTCGGGCTTATTCGCGGAGGGTGCGGCCGGTCAGGTGCAGGAACAACGCCTCGAGGGTGGGCCGCTGGACGGTGAAATTCCGGGCCGGATAACCCAGAGACTCGGTGAGCTGGTAGAAGCTGGAGAGCGGGTAGCCCGGCTGCGGCCGGAAGTGGTAGTGGTCCTGGCCTTTTTCGACCGAACCGTGCCCGGCCAATCGGGCGGTGAGCGGCGCGAAGGTGTCAGCGAGGGGGAAGCGGATTTCCTCTTCGAACGGCAGTTTGAGCAGCAGTTCATCCAGAGTCCCGAGTGCCGGGATTTTGCCGTGATCGATGATGCCGATGCGCGAACAGAGCCGTGTGGCCTCCTCCATGTAGTGGGTGGAGTAGATCACCGTCAGTCCCTCGCGGTTGAGCTTTTCCAGGAACTCGAAGATCGCATTCCGCGACTGGGGATCGACACCGACCGTGGGTTCGTCGCACAGCAACAGCTGGGGCCGGTGCAGAAGCGAGGCGACGATATTAAGCCGGCGCTGCATGCCGCCCGAGAAGTTCTGCACGGGATCATGTCGCCGGTCAGCGAGCTGCATCGCCTCTAGCCCTTCCTCGATCCGCTCGCGCAGAAGCCCACCCTTCAACCCATAGAGCTGCCCGAAGATGCGCAGGTTCTGCACCGCGTTGAGCCTGGGATAGAGCGCGACATGCTGCGGCACCAGCCCCAGCGCCGCACGCGCCGAGGATTTCGCCGCGGTAAGCGGCTGGCCATTCAGCGTGATGACCCCGGCGTCCGGCGCACGCAGTCCGGCGACGATGGACATGAGCGTGGACTTGCCGGCCCCATTGGGCCCGAGCAAGCCGAAGAACTCGCCAGCTTCAATCCGGAGTGAGATACCGTCGAGGGAGGTGAGCGAGCCGTAACGCTTGGTGATGTTTTCGAGGGTGAGCATGGGAAATGGGCGGGAGCGCACCTTGACCGGGTCCGTGAACTAAAGGTTGGGCTGGGTTTGTTCTGTGGACCTGGGTTCGTGTCTAGCCGGTTTCTCTTTCGGGTCAACTTGCGACGGTTGGTTGAGGGGGGCGTGAAATTTTTTCCGGAGCTTTTTGTCCGCTGGAGTCTGCGGCAGGGTGTTTTGTGTTATAAGACATGACCGCTACGGACGCCCAACTGCTTGCTGACTTTGCCAACCGCCGGGATGAGCCGGCGTTCCGCGAGCTGACCCGGCGGCACCTGGGGTTGGTCTTTCACACCGCGCTGCGGAGCACGGGAAACCGGGCCCTGTCCGAGGAGATCGCGCAGAATGTGCTGTGCGCCGTGGCGGCCAAGGCCGGAAGCCTGGCCCGCCATCCCGAGCGCTTCGCCGCGTGGCTGCACCGGGCGGCGGTCTATGAATCCTCCAAGGCCATGCGCAAGGAAGCCTCCCACCAGCGGCGTTCGCGCCTGCAGCACCCCGACGCCGTTCCTGCCACCGCTGAGGAGGGCGACGGCCGTTGGCAGGCGGTGCTGCCCCTGCTCGACACTGCGCTGGATGCCCTGCCTGAAAGCGACCGGCGGGTGGTGGTGCTGCATTTCTTCGAGCGGCAGCAGTTTGCGCAGATCGGCGCGCTGCTGGGGAAGACGCCTGCGGCGGTGCAGAAGCAATCGGTCCGGGCGCTGGAGAAACTGGCGCGGTTGCTGAAGGGCAGGGGCGTCGCGATTCCGATCGGACTGCTCGCGACCGGCATCGCCATCGAGTCCGCGAAATCGGCGCCGGTGGCGCTGCTGGCATCCGTGACCTCCGCAGGCGTGGCAACGAAAGTGGGAACCTCGCAGGGAATCCTTCTCACGATGTCGAGCCATCCGAAGCTCAGCGCTTCGTGTGGCCTGCTTCTGCTAGCTCTACCGCTGGTTCTGCAGCAACTCGCGATCGCCAGGGCAGAAGCCGAACTGGCGGGCCTGCGGAGCGGGAGTCCGGGTGGAGTGACGGCGCAGGCCATTGCAAGATCGCGTCCCCAGGCGGGATTTGTCGACGAACTCGATCTGGTGAAGCTGGCGGACGAAGCGGCCAGAGCGACCCGCTCGCAGATGTTGCGCATCAGCCTGAGGCGGAAGCTGGGCGCCCTGGAGCCGGCCGTGCTGGCGGACCTGATGAAAAGGCTGCATCAGGCGGAGGTGCCCAAGGAGAAACGAGATCAGCTCGCCGCGATGCTGGGGCTGGCTCTGGGCCGGAAGGATCCGGCGCTGGCCCTCAAAGAGCTCAACACCGATGAGGAGAACCCGGACACTTCTTTTCTGTTGGGTTTCTGGGCGCCGGTCATTTACCGCCGGTGGCTGGAGCAGGATTGTCCAGCGGCCCGGGCTTGGCTGGAAGACCTGCAGCGCCGCCCGTTCTATGCGGGAGAGTTGGAGAAATTTCTCAACTCCGGGCCGGTGATCTCCGGAAACTATTGGGTCAATGATGGGGAAAAGCTCACGAGCTTCCGGGCGCTGTTAACCCTGAAACTGATGACGGGAGACAGCGATGCGGGAAATCGTTATCTGGAATCCCTGCCCTCCGACAATCTCCGGGCCATCACCCTCGAAAGGGCTTTGAAA
>JAQGPE010000350.1 GCA_028293225.1 Akkermansiaceae bacterium
TTTGAAATTCTTTGAGAGCCACCCGGTCAACCCTGCCATCCTCCTCCAAACCACTCCTCAGGATCTAGGCCGAATAGCAAAATATATTTACCGGCGGGTTGGCGGCGCAAAATGCCCGCCGATGCCGGAACCACCCCTGGATGCTCTTGTTGCGTGGCATCGAGACTATCGCGCGGCACTCAATGCGTTCATGTTCGCGACCACGAGCAGCCTTGCGAATTTGCAGAAAGCTGATTGGCAACTTCCCTTGTCGCGGGCGTCCGATTGGGTTCGTAAAGAGTGGCTGAACAAACTCGATGGTCCTGAACTCGAAAATGCCATCTGTCTCGCGGTGCTCGGTGCTCAAGAGCTGGAGATTCTTGTTCAAGACGAAGCCCTCCCATATCCCGGAAGAATCGGGAAACTTTTCGAGCTCGGTCTCGTCGCTCAGACAGAACGTGGCCAGCTCAGACAACACCGCCAATTTGGCCTGCGCGAGGCCGGATGGGGACGGCTCATCCTCGCCGCGTTGAAGACGCCCGCTGATGAGGAGGGGATACTTTTCGCTACCGCCTCCAGACATTTGCAGACATTCATTGTTTTGAACTCAAAGCTGCAGCGCGACCATTCTTTCGACCGGCTGAAACGTCTTTGGGCATCCTTGGCCGCAAGTGCGGATCGGATGATCACACAATTGTTCGATTCTCCTTTGTTATACATTTCAACCTTTCTCCGGCTGGCGAAGTCAGGCGAACAATCTGAATTAGGAGATCTTTTTTGGCAGGCCATCGAAAGGCAGCCCCACAAGCTCGTCGTCGCCGTGTGGGCATCTCAGTTGGATCAAGTGGGTTCGTTTCTCGGCGTAGCCAGGGCACAGGGGCGAGACACCGCCCCGTTATGGCAGGCCATCGAAAGCCAGCCCGACAGACTCGCCGCCGCCGTGTCGGCATCTCAGTTGGATCAAGTGGGTTCGTTTCTCGGCGTGGCCAGGGCACAGGGGCGAGACACCGCCCCGTTGTGGCAGGTCATCGAAAGCCAGTCCGACAAGCTCGCCGCCGCCGTGTGGGCATCTCAGTTGGATCAAGCCGGTTCGTTTCTCGGTGTGGCCAGGATACAGGGGCGCGACACCGCGACATTGTGGCAGGTCATCGAAAGCCAGCCTGACAAGCTCGCCGCCGCCGCGTGGGCGACACCGTTGGAAAAGCTTGGTTTCTTCCTCGAAGTGGCCAGGACGCAGGGGCGCGACACCGCGCCGTTGTGGCAGGCCATCGAAAACCAGCCCGGCAAACTCGCCGCCGCCGTGTGGGCGACACCGTTGGAGAAGGTTGGTTTCTTCCTCGAAGTGGCCAGAGCACAGGGTCGCGACACTGAACATCTATGGCATGAATTTGAGAGCAGTCCCGGGGATCTCGCATTACGAATCTGGGCAAACCCTCTCGGTCACGTTGGCTCGTTTTTAAAAATAGCAAAAAGCTTTGGGCGAAGTAGCACAACGCTGCATGAAGTCCTGAGACAAGATCCCGATCGCTTGGCGGCAATGGGTGCCATCGCAAAATTTGGCGATTTAGTAGGATTTCAGCACTCAGTGCCATCGGAACTACTGGCCATTGTGCTTCGCGATATTCGACCAGGAAACTGGGATGAAACACCACAAACTCTAGGATTGGTCGGTGCCACTTGGCTTGCCTGGGAATGCGGGAAAGCCGGCCGTGAAGATCTTCAGTCTGATCTCATCACGCTGCTTCTTCGCAGAAAAAACTGGAGAGACTTCCCGACACAGAGCGGAGGCTTCTCACAAGTTGCCTGGATGCTTGGTGGGAATGTTCCGGTCGGCGCGATCGGATTGAAGGACCAGTTCACCGAGGCAGTTTGCACAGCCGATTGGCTCCGCATCGCTTATCGCGATAGTAAATGTGGCGCCTTGGCTTCGGGATTGCGGCAGTGGGCGCTGTCCCAGTCGATGGAGCAATGCCGTTGCTTCCATCATAAAGGGTTGGGCGGGCGCATTAACAAGGAACTGATAAGGATCGAAACTGCAGATCCGAAAGAGCAATCGCAGATCATTCAACTCATTGGATGTGCGGTGCTTTCCGGGTGGGCGGTCAGCCGGCGATATCTTGCAGGCATCAGTCCCGAAACGGTTGCCAGGCTACCGTTTGAAATTCAAGGCCATCGAAGTGAATCTCTCAAGGTGGAAGACAATCAGCTTCAACTTTGGCTCGGTTTGCGGGTTTTTGTTTCACTCACCCGCCAGAGGCTCCCCCTATCGCTCGACATCATCGAGGAAACATTGGAGCTGTGGCGGTCAAATCTCATGGAGACCGCTTCGAATCCATTATCTGCCGCACACCGCCTTAACCAAAGCATGGTCGCGTGGTTGGAGACATGCATTCGCGCGAAACCTCCCTCGCTTCTCCCATCGAACGAGCCGCTGTGGACTCTCACAGGCTTCCCTTTCCATTTAGACCTGCCAAGACGCACCGTGTAGCCAATTGGAAACACGAAATCGATCTACTACGAGAGCCGTATTTCCAAGTTCAGCCTGAACGTCGCCGCCTACCCGAAAATCGGTGAGGAGTTCAAGGAGATCACCGAAGGCAAAGAACTGACGAAGAAGGAAAAGCTCCAGACCAGGTAGCCAGCACTGGCAAGGCGAAGCATTTCGAAAAGCGGGTGGAAGCCATTGGAATACCTGTCCCTCGATCAAAGCCGCGTCGCTTTTCAAAGCTACTGACGACCTCTCAATCAAACACCGCACAAGGATTCATCTCCGCCGGCGAATACCACAAAATCCCCTGCTGCTCCAGGCGCTCCTTCATGAGCCTCCAGATCCGGTGACACGAGCCACGCGGCCACTCCTCCGCCAGGCGCCCCAACCCCTCCTCGACGAGCTTCCGATTCTCCCCCTCCACCAACACCCGGTGCTCCTCCAACGCCGCCGCCTTGGCCGCCTCCACCCGCTCGCGGAACACCGGCTCATCCTCGATCGGGTCATGCAGCGAGCCTCCCTGCTCGTGGCGCCTCTGCTCCCGGAAAGCGCGCAAGATCCGCTCACACCGCTCCGCGCTCTCCGCCTCTAGAAACGCCTTCGCCTTCATCACTCCTAACCCCGTCGCCAGGTGCAGATCCACCACCTGCTGCGCCCCTGGCGGGCCGCCTGACTCTTCTTTCGATTCCATCGTCACAATCCGGCTACAGCTTGAACTGACGCGCCGTGGCTTCCTCAAGCCCGGCTACTCGTCGGTCGGTTAGACCACGAACTTGAGATAAAGCCCCACCAGCGCCGCCGGAAAACACAACGCCGCCAGCACGATCGCCCGCACCGCCCAGATCACCTGCGGCTTCTTCGGCTTCGCCGCCGTCGCCAGGATCCGCTTCGCCTCATCCTTGCCCACCGCCTCCTTCAGCATCGCTGGCGTTAGATCCCTGCCGCCGCCCCACAGCCGGATCAGCGTCGGCACCGACCAGATGAAGCCCCACGGGATCCCCCACCAGCCGAACAGCCCCGTCACCAGCGCCGCCCGCACCATCTCCCCCGTCGGCCAATTCCCCTCCGTCACCGTGTAGACCCCTTCGCCCATGTTCTTCCGCGAAGTCATGAACACCAGGGAGTAGACATACGGCACCACATAGAACCTCTGCCCCTCGCGCACCGCCGCCACCAGCCGCGCCGCCTGCGGCGTCACCCTCTCCTCATGAATCTGCGGCGGCGCATACGGATCGGTCGGAGCAGTGCGGAGAGCATCCATTTCCCCGCAGCACACAGATGCCGCCCCGACCGGTCAAGCTCCGGGAGGCCTCCTTGGGGTGGCCGACGGCAGGTTGGCATCGGCCAGGGTTCGCCCAGACAGCGGCCAATGACGCCGAACTTCATACTTTCGGGAAACTCGGATTCTACCTCTCCCCGCGGAAAGGCGCAGGGCTTTCTCGCCGCCCCGGGTGAACCCCGGGAACAACGGGCGGTGCGGGCCTCCTCACCTCTGCGAGCGGTGGCATTTCCTCCGGCAGCAGGTTCAGGAAGGCCGGGTGGCAGTTCCGCACGCGGAACCATCCGTCGCGATGGCCCACCGCAACGGGTCTCATCACCCACGCCTTGGAGAGCAGTAGGATCAAATGGAAGGTCCCCAGGGCTGCCAGGAACCCCGCGTTCGAGCCCCAAAGCTTACTTCCACCCGGATTCCACCGCTCCATGCCGGGAAACGTGGCGGCAGCCAACAACGGCGGCAAAACGGCCAATCGCAGCCAGACCTGCCGGCGGCCTTCGCGCACGACCGCCGGCGAGAAGGAGCAAAGAACGGCAGGATTTTTCGAAACCCATTTCTCCCCGCGGTTGATCAGAAACCCGATCGGCAGGATCCACAATGGCATCAGGATCGGAGCCGCCCGATGGGAGAGGAAGGCGTATCCCAGCGGCATGAACATCAGCACCGGCCAGGACCACTCCGACATCCAGCGGATCCAGCGCGGCGCCCAGGTGAACGTCAGCCACTGCGGCGGATCCCAGCCCGCCGCCGCAGGCACACCGGTGACCAGGCAGACCTCCGGCAGCATCGCGCGATCCCGCACCATCAGGAACTCCCCCTCGCGATAAAAGCCCGAGCCGGGCGCACCCGCCGCGACCGGTGGCCGCACCTCCTACGCCGGAGGCTGGTAGGGATTGAAGGAAGGTTCCGACGTCATGGCTGCCGCCCCGGACGGCGGAGAAAGTCCGCCCGTGCCTGCCCTCATCTATCCGATCCTCCCGGCGATTTCACCTGCGATCTTCGGGATGGATTTTACCCGGCCCTCGATCAAGCCGCCGGCGCCTATCAAAACGGCTGGTCATATGTTTTAGGGCCGATAGCCCGTCCTACTCGACCCGCCCCACCCCCCTCCAAAGGCCCAACCGCCCGACCCCATACAAGCCTGGGCTGACGCAGCTCTGAAGGAGCAAGGAGGCCCAAGGCCACCCACCTCGCGATGAAATCGCGCACAACGGTCGCCTGTCGATCGCCCTCGGCACGCGGGACGCACCCCTTCCGTCCTCCCCGCCCCCAGCTGTCGCCTTCAAGCAACACGAGCATCCACCTCTCCCCGCCGCGCCGGCTCATCCATCTCCCGTCCTGCAGGGACGATTCATAAAAGCCCAGGGTGAAACCCTGGGAAAAACCCCGTGCGAAAGCACGCACAACGGTCGCCCGCCGACCGCCCCCGGCCCGCGGGACGCGCCGTTCCGTCCTCCCCGGCCCCAGCGCACTCCCCAAGTCACCGGACTCGCTCCTCCCGCCATCCAAAAATCCGTCAAATCCGTGCAATCCGTGGTCGTCCCTCGTCTCACCCGTACAAGCTGGCCCATTCCCCTCCCCCCAACCTCTGCGATCTTCGCGCCCTCCGCGTTTCACCCTCTTCCCTCCCCCCATCAGCGCCTTCAGCGAAATCCGCGGTTCGTCCCTCCGAACCCGCCCAAAACCCCACCCACCCCCTTCAAAATCCATAAAGCCGGCAATCCGTTGAATCCGTGAAGCCCAAAGCCCGAATCTCGCCCCTGAAGCCGTCTCACCCTCCATCCCATTCGCGTCCATTCGCGTCCATTCGCGGTTAAACCTCCCCCCAAACAAAAAGAAGCCGGGGATCTCTCCCCGGCTTCTTGTGATTCTTAACGGGCTGTCCGTAAGGATCAGTCTTCGGAAGGACTCCACTCCTCCGCAGCGGCTGCCGCGAGGTTGAAGGCCTGTTCCAGACCGACCATCTCGGAGGAAGGACGCAGGCTTTCGAAGCTGGCGCTCTCCTTCTTCACCTGGTCGTCGCTGTAGTTCACAGCCTTGATCGAAAGACCAATGCGGCGCTCCACCTTGTCGACCTTGATGACGCGGGCTTCGATCTCGTCGCCCACCTTGATGACGTCCTTGACCTTCTCCACGTGGTCTTCGCTGAGCTGCGAGATGTGGATCAGACCGTCGATGTCGCCATCCAGGCTGACGAACGCGCCGAAGGACGCGATCTTGGCAACCGTGCCCTTGACCAGATCGCCGACCTTGAAGCGGTCGTCGATGCGGCTCCATGGATCGTCCTCAAGCTGCTTGAGACCGAGCGACACGCGCTGGTTGGCCTTGTCGATGGACAGCACGATCGCTTCCACTTCGTCGTTCTTCTTCAGAACTTCCGAAGGGTGGTTGATCTTGCGGGTCCAGGACATGTCCGACACGTGAACCATGCCGTCGATGCCTTCTTCCAGTTCCACGAACGCACCGTAAGCGGTGAGGTTGCGGACCGGGCCCTTGATCGTCGCACCGATCGGGTAGCGCATTTCGATCTCGTCCCATGGATTCGGATCCAGCTGGCGGACGCCGAGGGAAATCTTCTGCTCTTCCGTCGAAATGCCGAGCACGACGGCCTCGATGACCTGGTCGATTTCGAGCACGTCGCTCGGACGGGTGATGCGCTTGACCCAGGAAAGTTCGGAAACGTGAACCAGGCCTTCAACGCCACGCTCAAGTTCGATGAACGCACCGTAAGGAAGGAGCTTGGTGACCTTGCCCTTCACGCGGTTGCCGATCGTGTACTTCCGCTCAATGTCTTCCCATGGATTGTCGGACATCTGCTTGAGGCCGAGCGACACGCGCTCTTTCTCGCGGTCCACGTCCAGGATCATCACTTCGACCGGCTGGCCGATCACGAGCATTTCCGAAGGGTGGTTGATCCGGCCCCACGACATGTCCGTGATGTGCAGCAGCCCGTCCATGCCCTGCAGGTCCACGAACGCACCGAAATCGGTGATGTTCTTGACCGCGCCCGTCACCTTGTCGCCGACCTTGACGGTCTGCAGGAAACGCTGGCGAAGCTCGGAGCGCTCGGCTTCGATGACTTCGCGGCGGGAAAGGACGATGTTCTTCCGCTCGTCGTTAACCTTGACGATCTTGAACTCGTAAATATTGCCGACGTATTCGTTGAGGTCCTTTGGCGGAATGATGTCCACCTGGGAACCTGGCAGGAAGGCTTCGACACCGACATTGACGGTGAGACCGCCCTTGACGACTGCCTTGACCTTGCCGCGAACGAGGCCGCCATCCTGGTAGACCTTGACGATCTTTTCCCAGTTCTGCTTGTGGGCTGCCTTCTCCTTGGAGAGGACGACCATGCCTTCATCGTTCTCGAGGCGCTCCAGAAGCACTTCGACTTCGTCGCCGATTTCGATCTCTTCATCCTCGAACTCGTTCGATGGGATGGCGCCCTCGGACTTGTAGCCGATATCCACGAGGACGACTTGCGGGCGGATCTCGATGATCGTGCCCTTGACGATGGTTCCTTCACGGAACTCACGGAACTTAGCGTCAATGAGATCGCTCAGTTCCTGGTTGGTATTTTCAAGCACTGCAGTGGCCATTTGGTAGCAGGGTTAGGGTTGGTTGGTTTGGTTTCGCTTTCCTTCCGACATTGCCCCGGGTGGAAGACTGGCGCGCTACGGGGCTCCAACTGCGCGACAGCACTGAGAAAGATGAAACGGGGCGGCGAGGCTAGGCACAGCCACCTGCTTGGCAAGCGGAAAACGACCCTACAGAAAGGCGAAGTATCTGACTATCAGATCGCGCACCTGTAACCTTCTCAATTTCAAACACCCTCGCACCCCCTCTTTCCGACCGGCCAACCACCCGCCCTTGTCGAACAAAATTTCATGACAAAAAAATGACAAACTTTCCCCAACCCCCTACGCTCGCCCCGAAGGAAAGCGTTACAGGAGCGAACTTTCCCCATGATGAATGTCATCGGGGATGGGTCGATCCGCGCTTTCTCGCAACCTGATAGTGGCACACCAAGTGCAACTGAAAATCCGATGATTCCTCATATTCCCACCCAACCCCAGACCGGTCTCAACAAGAGACTTTGGCCGCTTAGCCTCGCTCTCGTCCTGGCGGCAGCGGGCTACGCCGACGCGGCTAACTACCGCTACTATCGATTCACTCCGACCCAACTTGGCAGCGGCACCGCCGTGCAGTTCTCGGAGTTCGAATTCTATACCGGCTCCTCGACCCCCACTCCCACCAAGGTGTCCTATCCGACGGGCACAACGGTCACCAGTTCCTACACAGCTGGCGACGGCGGCACGGCGGACGGGAACGGCGTCAAGTCCGAAGGACCCTCCAAACTCATCGACGGCACTACCGCCACAAAGTGGTACAACGGCGGTCTCAATGGCGTGATTTCCTCGGTCACGTTTGACGTGGGCGCAGCCGATCCGACCAAGACTCTGAATGTCGACGGCTATCGTTTCGCCACGGCGAACGACTCCGCCGGCCGCAATCCGGTTTCCTGGAAGCTGGAAGGCAGCACGGACAACGCCACCTGGGTGGGCCTGGATATCAAGAACGGTTACACCTACACGACCGCGACGCAGTTCCTGACCTATACCTCGATCTTCGCGCTTCCAGCGGCTCTGCCACCCAACTTCACGGCGTTCTCCCCTGGACGGGCGATCCTCAAAAACGGCGAGTCTTCGACCCTGAGCTACAGCGTCGAGAACACAACCTCCCTGAGCATCACTCCGACGACAGGCGTCGACACCAATCCACCGGTTGTCCCTTCGGGCTCCCTGACGATCAACCCGGCGACCTCGCCGGTGCTTAACCAGGACACCGCTTACGTCCTGACAGCATCATCCACCCAGACGACGACCAAGGCGACGCAGAACTTTACGCTCCGCACCGTCGCAGGCGGTCCCTCCAGCTATGAGTTTATCCGCTTCACCCCAACCAAGTCCGGCGGGGCAATTCAGATTGCCGACCTGCTGTTCTACAATGGCGACGAGGCCGTCACGGCCACGAGCGCCAATTACGATGGCGTCACCACGCCCGATGTCGACCCGCAGGGTCCGAACATGCTGATCGACAACATTCCGGGAACGAAGTGGTACAGCGCCACGCTGCGGCCGGTGGTGATCGACCTCGGTGCGACGAAGACCTTCGACAACTACAGCTTCACCACCGGAGCGGACACCGCCACCTATCCGGGTCGCAATCCGCAGCGCTGGATCATGGAAGGTTCCACCACCGCCGCCGGCCCATGGACGCTGATCGATAACGTCACCGCCTTCGATTACAACCTGCCTGCAGCCAACGGAGCCTTTGTTTCCGTCCCGCTTCCCGGCGCTTCGCTGACCCCGATCGTGACGCAGTTCTCCGCACTGCGGGACTCGTTCCTTCCGGACTCTCCGACGAGCATCCTCTACGGGGCGGCCGGTTCTCCACGAGTCACGCTGCAGACTGGCGCCGGTGCTGAAGCCGAGTTGCCACAGGACATCAACACCGTGGACATCGCCCCAACGGCAAAGACGGTTTACACCTTCCGTGCCTATGCGGCTGACAACAACCCGACCAAGACCGTCGTCAAGACCCTGACGATGGACGCCAAGGCAACGGCCATCCCGGCGACGATCAACTACACGGACTTTTCGCAGTCCAGCGACGTTGATTTCTCGCTTCTGGGAAACTCCACCTTCGTGAATGACTCCATCGCGATCCCGCTTCCCGGCGACGTGACCCGTCTGCGGGTCGTGCCTGATTTCGGCAGCGTGACCGGCGCCGCCTGGTTCAAGAACAAGGTGACCGTTGGAAACGGCTTCGACACCACCTTCTACGCGCAGCCAACCACCTTCTCCCGTGGTTACGGTGCGGAAGGGGTCGCCTTCGTGATCCAGAACACCACTGAGGGCGTGGCCCAGCTGCCCATCGCGAACACCGAAAAAGGCCCGATCAACAATGCCTTCACGGTAGAGTTGTCGGCCTGGGATAACGGCGCGGTCGCTCCTGCCCTCCGCAACGAAGCCGCCGTCCGGGTCCTGAAGGGCACTGCCGGCACGATCACTCCGCTGAAGACGGTCGATCTGTACACGTTCCCGGCGATCACGCCGTTCCTGTCCGCCAGCGGTATCCCAAGCCTCACCGGCAATTACAGCGCGGCTCCCTACAAGGTCCGCGTGACGTTCGCCAGCGGCAAGCTGAACGTTTACTTCAATGACGTCCAGGTGATCACCGACTTCGCCACGACTCTGGGTGACGCGGTCGATACCGACGGCAAGGCCTGGGTGGGCTTCACCGCTCGTGGCGGTGGCAACACCGAAAACGCGGACATCACCAGTTGGACGCTGACCTCGAACACGACGGCTCCGACCACGGATCTGAAGATCACGGCCTCGATGTTCGACTTCACGGCGAGCACCCTGCACCTGACCTTTGCGTCGAATTCAGGAACGTCTTACAAGGTGACCCACTCGGCCACCCTGAATGGAACCGACTGGATTCAGGCAGGCAGCACGGTGACGGCCACGGCCGCCTCGACCGACATCACGGTGCCGTTCATCAAAGGTGCGAAGGACTTCTTCCGTGTGGAAGTGGCCACTGCTCCCTGAGCTGATTCCTGCTGACTGATTGATTCCTTCCAAGCCCGGCTGCGCAAGCGGCCGGGCTTTTTCGTGCCCGGATCTCCGGGAGGCCGAAGTCAGATCAAAGGATCTTCGTCGTCCCCGGGCTCCGCAGAGATGAGCGGCTCGCGGCGCAGCGGGCCCGGAGTGAACAGGGCGTGAAGCTTGTCCCAGAAATCACCACCCAAGATGAAGAGGCTGGCGAGGAAGCCCGCATCGACGGCGACCTTCACCTGCCAGCGGAGCGGCGAGGAGTCCGGCAGCCATTGCGGATGGTAGGCCTGCATGTAGCAGGGAATGAGCGGCAGCAGGAACAGCCCCATGCCGAGGTAGTGGCGGATCTTCCCCACATTGCCCGCGGGCTTGATCTTGAGAAGCCAGCGCACCAGGACCGCTTTGAAGCGGTCATAGTTCTCCCGGCCCATGATGGCGATGCCGATGAAGGTACCGGTCTCCGGGGCGAAGAACAGGACGCTCCAGAGTCCCGCCTTGAAGGAAGGCGACCAAGGCATCCAGGCAATCCAGGCACTGGTGAAGAAAAGCAGGTTCCCGCCAACGGCAAAGGCGATCCCCAACTTGATGCGCGTGTTGGCCGTCATGAAGGGCGATTCAATTCCCTGGACCCCGGCCTGACAAGGCCGCACCGGAGAACCGCCGCCTCACTTCAGGAGGTACGGTCAGAACCCTCCGCGGCGACCGCGATTGCCGCCGCCACCCGCTCCGAAGGCGGCGCCGAAACCATCGACTCCGCCACCGCCATTGTTGTTGTTGCCGCGGCGGCGGGGCTGGCGGTCCGCCAGTTTCTCAGCAGCGGCCTTTTCCTCAGCCTGGTCGACCACGCCGTCCTTGTTGGTGTCCATGTCGTCGAAGCGGCGCTGCATGCGTCCCGTCAACTCGTCCTTGGTCAGCTTTCCGTCACCGTTCTTGTCCAGCCCTGCGAACATCTGGGTCGCGCGTTCGAGCCGCTGCTCACGGGTGGCCTGGCGGTTGTTGCCGGCGGCTGGAGTTGCGGGGGCCGGTGTCGCCGGAGGCTGCGCCTCACCCGCGATCGCAGCTCCGGCGTCGGCGGATGGGAGGGATGGTGGCACAGAGGGAGGCGGAGAAGGCTTTTTTTCGCCTACCGGCCTCAGATGGGTTTCCGCCGGCTTTGG
>JAQGPE010000441.1 GCA_028293225.1 Akkermansiaceae bacterium
AGGGGTGAGTGATTCAGAAAATTGAACCGCCAGGGCGCCAAGTTTTGAAGGGTGGAGTGCCGGTTCTTTTGTGGGGTCCGGGCCGAGGGTCACTGATTGGACTGATTTTCTGATTCACTGATTAAAGGCGGGGATTGGGATGTTTTGTGACGAATGGTGAGAGCAATTCGACAAACGGCGGCGCTTTGGTTAGAAGTGGAGTGGTTCGATTTTCCGATCTCATGAGCATCCTTCCGAAAATTTCCCGCCGGACCTTTGGCGTGCTGGCCGGGCTCGGGCTGGCCGTTTTCGGCGGCATCCAGTTCATCCGGCCGGAGATCGGGAATCCGCCGGTGACGGCGGAGATCGCCGTGCCGAAGGAGGTGAAGGAGGTGCTGGTGGAGAGCTGCTACGACTGCCACTCCAATGAGACCAAGCTGCCGTGGTATGACAAGGTGGCTCCGGCGCTGTGGCTGGTGGCGAACGATGTGAAGAAGGGCCGGGAGCATCTGAATTTCTCCGAGATCGGCAAACTGCCCGCGCCGCAGCAGGCCGGCGCGCTGTGGGAGTCGCTGAACCAGGTGCGGCTGGGGGCGATGCCGCCGAAGAACTACCTGACGATCCATCCGCGCGCGAAGATGACGGCGGAGAAGGTGCGGGTTTTACGAGGCTATCTGGAAGCGATGCCAGCGACGAAGCCGGCCGTACCGGAACAGGTGACGGCGGCGGATGAGCAGTACCGGAAGTGGGCCGCCAATCAGGCGCCGCGGCCGGCGGTGGCGCGGGAGCCGAACGGGATCGAATTTCCGGCCGACTATCGGAACTGGAAGGTCATCGGCAGCTCGGAACGCTTCGACAATCACACCATGCGGCAGATCCTGGGCAACGAGATCGCCATCAAGGCCGTGAAGGAAGGGAACATCAATCCGTGGCCGGACGGGGCGATCCTGGCGAAGGTGGCGTGGGACCAGCAACTGGACGGGCAGGGTATCACCCGCAGCGGAGCCTTCAAGCAGGTGGAGTTCATGCTGAAGGACAGCAGGAAATACGCATCAACGGAGGGCTGGGGCTGGGGCCGCTGGCTGGGCACGGAGCTGAAGCCGTATGGCAAGGATGCGACGCTGTCGCAGAGTTGCATTTCCTGTCACGAGCCGGTCCGGAACCGCGACTTCGTTTTCACCCTGCCGATCCTGGGCCAACATTAACCGACTGATCGCGATGACCGCCATGAAACGCCTGATTTCCCTCTGCCTGGTGACGGTGCTTGCCAGCTCGTGCTCGAAGAGCCACCCGCCGGTGGCGGAACTTTATAACTCCGAGGCCTCGACGCCGGAGGGCACGAATTTCAATCCGATCGACGGAAAGGTGATCACGTCCTACATCGATACGAAGGCGGGGACGGTGGCGACGCTGTTCGGCAACGAGATCGCGGCGAAGAGCAGCGCCAGCGGCACGGCCTACGGGACAGGAGCGGCGCTGACGCTGGTGACCTGGCAGCAGCAGGCGGACCCGAACTGGTTCGGGGCGCGGATCCCGGCCGGGATGGAGAGCGTGGAAACGGTGACTTTTTCCGAGGAAGGCGCGCCGGTGTATGAGCGGCGGGCCGGGCCGGCGCTGATGATCAGCGGGCTGTTTTCCGACGGGCTGACGAAGCAGCGGGTGGAGTGGATCACCGGGCTGCGGGCAGCGGTGATGCCGTGAGGATGCGAGACTGGAATTTGAACCGCAAAGGCGCGATGGGCGCCCAGTTTTGAAAAGGGATCAGGAGCGCCTGCGGGCGGAACCGATCATGCGGAAAGCCAGCAGGCCGATGAAGCCGACAATCCAGAAGAGCAGGATATTGAAGAGCGGCCCGTAGGGCGCGGGGTAGTGGACGCCGCCCTCCCAGTATTCGCGCGGAAAGGGAACGCCGGTGCCGTGATAGAAGCGGGGATCGCCCCATGGGATGAAACTGGTTCCCACGGCGGCGAGGAGGAGCACGAACAGCAGCAGCAGGAGCAGCGACAGGGAGTTGGCTTTCATTTTCCGGCGTGACGGTGGCGGATTGGTAGTCCGCCAGCGGCCGGGGCGACAGGGAAAAGCGCGCCGATTGTCAGTCGGTGGGCGAGTGGAGGGCGAGGCGGTTGCCCTCGCTGTCGACGATGACGGCGCGGTAGCCGTAGGGGCCGATGGGGTGCTTTTCCGTCAGGACCTGGCCGCCGTTTTCGCGGACAGCGGTGACGGCGGCGTCGAGGCGGCCCTCGACGGAGAGGTAGATCAGCGGACCGGTCTGGGTGGGCTGGTTTTCCTCCATGGCGGAGAGGCAGCCGGAGGCTCCGTCGCCGGCGTGAGGGAGGAGGGCGAACTCCCAGCCCTCGCCGCTTTGCTTCACGACGGGTTCGGCGAGGATGGCGGTGTAGAAGGCCATCGCGCGGTTGAGATCGACGACCGGGATGTCGGTCCAGCAGAGGATATTGCGGCTCATGATTGGAGTGGGATGACGGCATGGGACGCTAGCGGAAGCGCCGTGGCCTGCGAGCCGTTTTTGTGGCTTCCGCTCCCGGTTCTTGCTTTTCCACCGCTCCGCTGACTAAGGCGCTGGTGCCGATCCACTATGTCCGCCCTTCTTTCCGCCAACGAAATCAAGCTGTCCTACGGCTACCAAACGCTCCTGGACGGGGTCACCCTGGCCGTTTCCGCCGGGGAAAAGGTCGGTCTCGTGGGCCGCAACGGCTGCGGCAAGACCTCGCTGCTGAAGATTCTGACCGGCTCGCAGAAGGCGGATTCCGGGGAGATTTCGCTGCGGCGGGCGCTGCGGGTGGGCTATCTGCCGCAGGAGTTCGAGCTCGATCCGGAGTTGAGCGTGCAGGAAAATATCGCGGCCGGAGCCGCGGACGTGGTCGAGGCGATCCGGCGCTACGAAGAGGGCGACGGCTCGGATGCGGAGCTGGCGGATCTGCTGCACCTGATCGACCATGCCGACGGCTGGAACCTGGATTCGCGGATCAAGGCGACGGCGACCGCGCTGGACACGCCGCCGCTGGAAGCCCAGGTGGGACCGCTTTCGGGCGGCGAAAAGCGCCGCGTGGCCCTGTGCCGGGCGCTGGCCTCGCAGCCGGATCTGCTGCTGCTGGACGAGCCGACGAACCACCTGGACGCGGAGTCGATCCGGTGGCTGGAGTCCTTTCTCAAAACATACGGCGGCGCGGTGATCTTCGTGACGCACGACCGCTACTTTCTGGATGTCATCGCGACGCGAATCATCGAGATCGACCAGGGCCGGGCCTTCTCGCATGCGGGCAACTACACCGCCTACCTGGAGTCGAAGGCGGTGCGCCAACAGATCTCCGAGCAGACCGAGCGGCGCCGCCAGCGCTTCCTGAAGGAGGAGCTGGAATGGGTGCGTTCCGGGGTGAAGGCGCGCGGCACCAAGTCGCGGCACCGCATGGAGCAGTTTTACGAGATCGACGGCATCGCCGCGCCTCCCGAGGAGCGCGAGATGGACCTGCTGATCCCGCCGCCCCCGGACCTGGGGAACATCGTGGTCGACATGGAGGATGTCGGCGTGAATGTCGGCACCGCGACCTCGCCGCGCTGGCTGTTCCGCCATCTGAATCTGAAGCTGCGGCCGGGTCAGTGCACCGGCATTGTGGGCCGCAACGGGGTCGGCAAGACCACGCTGCTGAAGGTCTGTCTGGGCACGCTGCAGCCGACCGAAGGCACGGCGGTGGTGGGCAAGAAGGTGAAGGTCAACTACATCGACCAGACCCGCATGGTGCTGGACGGCAGCGGCTCGCTGCTGGACGAAGTGGCGGACGGCAATGAGAAGGTCATGTTCGGCACCCAGACGCTGGGGGCGCGGGCGTATCTGCGGCGTTTCCTTTTCGACGACCGCCGCATCAATGAGCGCGTCGACCTGCTTTCCGGTGGCGAGCGCGCGCGGCTGATGCTGGCGAAGGTGCTGAAAACCGGCGGCAATATGATCGTGCTGGACGAGCCGACCAACGATCTGGATCTGCCCTCGCTGCGGATGCTGGAGGAAGCGATCGCGGACTTCGACGGCTCCGTGCTGGTCGTTTCCCACGACCGCTATTTCCTCGACCGGATCTGCGACCAGGTGATCGCCTTTGAAGACAACGGCGTGGTGGTCCAGGAGGGCAACTACTCCTACTACCTGGAGAAGCGCCAGGCGCGCGAACAGATCGTGAAAGTGCAGGCGCAGGCCGCGGCGAAAGCGGCGGCCGCCCGGCAGAAGACCGCCGCCCCGGTGGCGGCGGCGCCTGGCAAGGCTCGCAAGATGACGCTCGCGGAGAAGAAGGAGCTGGAGGGAATCGAGGAAGTGATCCTGAAGGCTGAGGAAACGGTCGCGGCGCAGGAAGCGGAGCTGGGCGATCCGGAATTCCAGCGAGTGAACTTTGCCAGGATCGCCGAGCTGGCGGCAGAGCTGGAGAAGGCGAAGGCCGGGGTGGCGAAGTTGTATTCGCGGTGGGAGGAGTTGGAAGGGATGAGCTGATCGCGGCTCGACGCCGATGAGGATTGTCGCTAGCGTGACCGGAGGGTCCGATGTCTGCTTCATCTCCGCATCTTCAGGCAAGGAAACTCGCGCTCCACGGCACATGGGTCCTTCCACTGGTGTGCGGGACCATCGCATATGGCTGGGCTCGGTCGGGCGATCGATCCGGAGCGGGGATGGTTCCGATCGAAAGGTCTTTGGTCCGGCATTTCGAGCCGCTGCGGCAGGATGTTGAAGCGGCTTTCCAGGAGGCCGCACAGTTCCGGCAAAAGATTCCGGATCGCGAGGTTTCCGACATGGATGCGCAGCAGTTGCGTGAAGTTCTGCTCAAGTTGAAAGCTCTCTATGCCGGAGATCACATTGACGACATGGTCACTGCCTGCGAGGACGCCGCTACCGCTCTGGGGAAGAAAGAGGGCGAAGCCGGCTTGCAGTGGATCAGTGAAAATCTGCCTCCTCTCTATCAGGCGGCGATGAACGGCTGGGCGGAAGTCGAGCCCGATGCCGCCTTCGAAAAGGTCGTCGCGAGTCAACGTCTCAACCCTTGTTCTTCGAAAGCTCTCACCGGTCTGCTGCTGCGAAAGGCGGGCGCCGGACCAGAGACACTGGCCACCGCGGTGGAGCGCGTGCCCTGGCAATTGTTTCTGACCGCCGGGACGGGCCAACCAGGGAGTTTGGTTTTTGACCCGGAGGTCCCGGATGTCGATATCCGCCCGTGGATTGAGAGTGGAGTCCTGCGCAAGCTGGCCGATCAGCATGTCGGACTGGAGGATCTTTTCACCGTCTGGTCCGGACAGGATCCCGGCGGCGCCATCGCCGGTTGGGTCGCATGGTCGGAAGATGATCCCCGCGGCATCGATCACGGACTGAGGGAGCTTCTCCTGGCCGGTTGGAAATCCGAAAAAGTGATGGCGCTGGTTGACCAGGCGGTTGCGAATGCGGACCCCACCACGAGGGCGCGGTTCATCGCAGCAACACACCGCTTGGAGGAACCGGGCAGCGACTTCTACGAGATCGTCGAAACGTTTCCCCATCTCCACAACCTGACCAAGTCTCCGGAAGAACCTGGACCCGAGGGTGGTGACGAATGAAGACGGCTCACTATTGGGGAATCACGGCGGTCCTTTGTGGAATCGCCATCCGGGCGGGATTGACGCTCGGGAGGCATCCGGATTTTCAGCAGGCGGCAAAGCCGGACGCCCTGCCCGCTCCATCTGCAACAGTGACAGGGGAAGCGTTTGTCAGCGAAAGCCCGGTTCTCCGGCGGGCCGCCGCCCGATGTGATACCTCGGCTCTGTGGCTGTGGATGCAGGCCCATTCCGGGAAAGGCGGCGAGGCCTTCCAGGCTGCCGCGCAGGAATTGTTAGATCGTGAGGGGGTCGCGGCCATCCGCCATGCGTGTGACCTGGAAGACCCGGAGCAGCGGCGGACGATTTCTGAAGCGCTGCTCGCTGCTTACTCGGGCAAAGACGTCTGGGCGGCCTACGAGATTTATAAAGAACTCCGCGACCGCTTCGGCCTCCGGTGGGGTGACGATATGGTGAACGCAGTATTTACAGCCGCCTGCAGGATCTCAGCGGACCGGCTGATCGTCTGCATGAGTGAGTGTCCGGGGGGAGGCCCACCAGGACGGCTCTACTTCTCCGAGAAAACGCCGCCATTCGCGCAGGGATTCGATTTTCCGAAACTGACGGCATATTTGGATGCACTTAAGGAGCCGCCGCGCTTCATTCTGGACGACCTGCTGGGCTTCTGGGCAAAGCAACATCCTGCCGACGCGGTGTCCTGGCATCTGGCGAATCGGTCGAGGAGCAGCTATGTCCAAGGTCGCGATGGAATGGGCCTGGTGAGTGGCGATTTCGACAACGAGTTCATGAAATCGGTGATCGAGAGCGAAGGCAGCCGCGAAGAGCGGGTGGCCGCGCTGCGAATGATCCCCGAGGAGAACCGCAAGGAACTGTGGGTGGCGTTGCTTTCCGGGGAATGGGCGGCGGGAGAAAGCGGAGTGCTCGATCCGAAGTTTCTGGAGGTCGCGGAAACGACGACCGGGCGGGGGGATTTTCTGACGACGAAGCTGTTGGAGACGAGGGGGCGCGAGGAACTGGCGGCGTCGTGGTCGGTGGTGCCGCCGGAGGAGCGGGAGGCGGTGATCCAGGAATGTTTGAGGCGGTGGGAGAAGGAGGAGCCGACCCAGTTGGGCAAGCGGGCGAGGGCGCAGTGGCAGGCTTGGATCGAGCGGGAGTGGCGCTGAGGATGCGGTGGAGGAGTTGACCCCTCCCTCGTGAGGTTTCCGGAAAAAGAGAGCGGTGGAGTGATCCGTTCAGCCGCCTGCGACAGGCGTCCGGCGGGACGGGGTGGTGAATCTCACCGCCATGGAGCTCGCGTAGTGTTCAAAGCCCAGCGCGCGGGCGATCTGGATGGAAGCGAGGTTGCTTTCGAGCGTGCGATACTGGGGCAGCAATCCCGCCTCAATCGCTCGCTCCGCCAGATGCGCCACCGCATCCCGCCCATGGCCTTTTCCCCTGAAAGCCGGATGGGTGACGACCGATAGATGCGCGATCGTTCCACCCCAAATTTCATACCCCGCCAGAGCAGCGAGCCGACCGTCGATGAAAACACCGGAGCAGGGTTGGTCGATGCTGCCGCCGCCGTGGTCCCAATCGGTTTCGTCGCAGGCGCCTTGCAGCTGATCCAGTGCTGCCGCATCCGCGGGGGTGAGTGACCGTGCAAGATCCGATCCTCCACTGAGGCTGGCGGCATAGCCAACATAGGCGGGTCCGATCGTTCGCTCGGTGACCGGTTTCAGCGCCGCCGCGAACTCTTCGATCGTCCGTGTGGTGAGCAGCGACGAAATCAGCGCCTCGGAATCCGGTGGCAGGGAGATCATCGCCGATCCTTCACGGAAAAGCGCCCAGGCGCCCCAATAGCCTTCCATTTCGCCCACATGGCCATTGAAGCGTGCCGGCTCAGCGAATAACTCGCTGGAAATACAGTCGAAAAATCCCGCCCAATAAGCGGTCACGATCGACATGGCTTGAGGACTCAGCATGACAAGAAGTTAGATAAACGCGTTTAGGGAAGCGATGGTGAAATTTGGCGCTCAACCCGCTGCGTATGAGGTTTTCTATGGCCGTTACCCGCCAGTTTCTCACCCTTCTCACGCTCTGGATCGCAGGCCTTGTCGCGATGCCAGCCGCACTAGCTCATCCGTTCTTCGCGATGGACACCGGCATCACCGGCGAGCCCGTGGAGGTCGCTCAGAAGCTCAGCGACCTGGGCTACGACGGCATCGGTGCGAGCGGCTATGAGGTGGCCCCGCTCGTCACCGCCATCGAGAAACGCGGCGGTCGCGTCTGGAACGTGTATCTCACCCTGAAGATCCAGGACGGCGTTCCAGCGGTGACCGCACCGCTGCGCAAGCTGCTCGCCGACCTCAAGGGCCACCGTTCCGCCCTGTGGATCGCCATTTCGGAAGTATCCGGAAACCGCGAGGAGCTGGCCTTGTCCGCTCTGAAGCAGATCGCGGACGAAGCGAAGAAGTCGGACGTTCCCATTTCCCTCTATCCCCACGCCGGTCACTGGCTGGGTCGTTTTTCCCAAGCCGCGGCGCTGGCGGAAAAGCTCAATCGCCCCGAGGTCGGAGTGACCTTCAATCTCTGCCACTGGCTGCGGGTCGAGGGCGACATCGATCCGGTCCCGGAACTCGCGAAGCAGGCCGCGCGGCTCCAGTTCGTGACGATCAACGGCGCGGACGGCGGCGACACCAAGACCATGGACTGGCACCGCCTGATCCAGCCGCTGGGGAAGGGGAGCTATGACGTGGCCCGCTTCGTCGGGCGACTCGGCTCCGAGGTGAAATGGGACGGTCCCATCGGCCTGCAATCGTTCGGGATCCCCGGCGACCAGCAGGAGAACCTGAAAGCCTCCATGGCGGCGTGGCAGAAGATGAGCGGGACCCTCGACGGCATGGTCTTCTGCGGCTATCAGGGCTGGTTCCGCGTTCCGGCGGACGGCAGCAACAACGGCTGGAGCCACTACGAGAGCGCCGGAAAATTCGAGCCCGGTCACGCGAATATCGAGCTGTGGCCCGATCTGACCGAGGCCGGCCCGGACGAGAAATTCGACACGCCTTTCCGCAACGCCGACGGCTCCGTGGCGCAGGTCTTCAGCTCGGTGAAGGTGGAGACGGTGCGCCGGCATTTCCGCTGGATGCGCGAGTATGGAATCGATGGCGCCTTCCTCCAGCGCTTCGCCGCGCCGGCACGGGATCCGCGCTATCGCGAGCCGATGGACCAGGTGCTCGCCCATTGCCAGACCGCCGCCGCGGCGGAAGGCCGCAAGCTCGGGCTGATGTACGATCTTTCCGGCCTGAAGACCGCGGAATTCCCCTCGGTCATCGAAGACTGGAAGAAGCTCCGCGCCGACGGCAAATTGCTACTGGACGGCCCGTACCTCCGCTACCACGGCAAGCCCCTCGTCACGCTGTGGGGCATCGGATTTTCCGACCGCCCGGAGTCACTGGACGAATGGAGCCAACTGGTCGAGTTCTTCCGCGGCCAGGGCTGCGCGATTATGCTCGGGGTGCCGTGTTACTGGCGCACGCTCGACCGCGACTGCATCAAGAATCCGCGCCTGCTGGAAATCCTCACCCGCATCGACATCGTCAGCCCGTGGTCGGTCGGACGCTTCGGCACGCCGGACGAGGCCGCCGCCCGGGTCGACAAGCTGCTGAAGCCCGACCTCGCCTGGTGCCAGGAGCGCGGCCTCGGCTACCTGCCGGTGGCATTCCCCGGCTTCAGCTGGCACAATCTCCAGCAGGGCCGCCATGTCGAAGCGAAGATGGACCAGACCCCGCGGCTCGACGGCCGGTTTCTCTGGAGTCAAGCAATGGCGGCCCGGGATGCGGGATTGAAATCGGTCTACGTCGCCATGTTCGACGAGATGGATGAAGGCACCGCGATTTTCAAAACTTCGCCCGCGCCGCCGGTTGGCGACACGACCTTCCTGGCCTGGCCGCAGCTCCCCTCCGATCATTACCTGTGGGTGACCGGCCAGATTCCCCGTCTGTTGCGCGGCGAGATCCCCGCCGCCTTTCCCGAGCGGAAATGATCCATCAACGGGGCAGCGTGACGGTGAAGGTAACCGTCTGGTCGTCGTCAAAGGTCATCTCCAGCTTGCCCCGCAGCAGGGTGGCGATCTCCCGGCACAGGCTCAGTCCCAGGCCCGCGTGACCACCTTCACTGTCCGCCGCGACCGAGCCGCGCTGGAAGGGTTCGAAGAGCCGCTCGCGGTCTTCCGGTTTCAGGTCGCCCCGGCCATTGCTGATCGCGAAGCGGAAGAAGCCGGCGGAGTCCTCGACGGCGATCTTTACCACGCTGTGGGCAGGAGCGTAGCGGACCGCGTTTTCGATCAGGTTCGAGAGCAGCACACCCAGCAGGCCGGCGTCGGTCGTGAGCGGATTCAGCGCCACCGGGATGTCGGCTTCGATCGTCAGGTCGCGCTTTTCCGCGACCGCGCGGTTGGCCGCCAGATGATCGCGCAGGATGCCGGACGGGTCGGTGGCGACGGTCGAGACCGCCTCCAGGCCGCCGCGCAGACGTGCCAGGCGCATCAGGCTGTTCAGCGTCCCGCGCATGCCTTCGGTCAGGGTCAGCGCGGCGGCGATCCGTTCGCTGAGTTCTTCGTTGCTGCGCGGCCGGTGCAAGGCCTGCTCCAGGGTGGCCTGGATCCCGGCTACGGGCGTGCGCAGCTCATGGGCGGCATGCCGGGCGAACTCGCGCTCCCGGGCGCGCGAGGACTCGGCACGGGCCAGGGCGGTATTGAAAGCCTGGGCCAGGCCGCTGAGTTCCACCGGCAGGTTGGAGGGGATTTCCGGCACCGGGGAATCCTCCTCGGTCGAGCGCTTCAGCAGCCTGCCGGTCAGTTCGGTGATCGGCTTCAGCGACCACGAGGCGATGAAGATGATCACCAGCCAGGTCGCCACCAGGGTCGCGACCGAGCCCTTGGCCAGATGGCCGCGCATTTCCGCCAGCCGTTTCTCCAGCGACTCGGTCTCGCGGGCG
>JAQGPE010000447.1 GCA_028293225.1 Akkermansiaceae bacterium
AAAGCGCTGCTTCATTTCATCCAGCGTCGGCGGATTGCCGTCCTTTTCATCCGAGGCCTGCTCCCACATGTGGCGCATGAAGGATTTCTCGAAGGACTCCAGCTCGTGGTCGATGCGGCGCTGCTTCTCATCCGCCGCCATGCGGTAGGCGAACAGGCACAGGATCGCCACCACCAGCATCAGGATCAGCGCGTGCCAGAGCTGCAGGCGCCACCGCACCGACTGGAAAACGTGCTTCATTCGATGCAGTAGCCGTGGCCTCTCCGCGTCACGATGAACTCGTGTCCGAGCTTCTTGCGGACATTCGACACATGGACGTCGAGCAGGTTGGAAAAGGTGTCATCCTCTTCGTCGAAAAGGTGCTCATAGAGCTCGGTGCGGGTGACCACCGCGCCGTGGTTGCGCGCCAGGTACTCGACCAGGCCATACTCGCGCGGCGTCAGCTGCACCGGGCCGCCATGGCGGGTGACCATCCGGGCGGCGGTGTCGATGGTCACTTCACCGATCACGATGAGATTCGAAGCCTGGCCACTGCCGCGGCGGATCAACGCCCTCAAGCGGGCCAGCAGTTCCTCACTGTCGAAAGGCTTGGTCAGGTAGTCGTCGGCACCGGCATCCAGTCCCCGCACCCGGTCGGGGATCGCATCGCGCGCGGTCAGCATCAGCACCGGCGTGCCCTTGACCGGACGCAGCCGCTTGAGGACCTCCCAGCCATCGAAGACCGGCAGCATGCCATCGAGCACGATGCAGTCGTAGTCAGCGTTGCTGGCTTTGAAGAGCCCGTCCTCGCCATCGCTGGCCGTATCCACGGCGTAGTTCTCCTCGCGCAGATTCGCCGCCAGGCTGCGCAGCAGCAGCGGATCGTCCTCGATGATGAGAATACGCATGGCGGTTTATTCGTGGCGGAGGGCTTCGATGGGATCCAGCGCGGCGGCGCGGCGTGCGGGCATGAAACCGAACAGCACCCCCACGGTGGCGGAGAAAAGGAAGGCGATGAAATTGATCTGCGGATCGAAATCGAAGGGCACCTCGATCAGCTTCGAGAGAGTGAAGCAGAAGGTGAAACCGAGGGCGATGCCCAGCAGGCCGCCCAGCGAGGAGAGCGTGATCGCTTCCACCAGGAACTGCAGCAGCACCTCCCTGGCCCGCGCGCCGATCGCGAGTCGGATGCCGATCTCACGGGTTCGCTCGGTCACGGAAACCAGCATGATGTTCATGATGCCGATGCCCCCCACCAGCAGGCTCACCCCGGCCACCGCGCTGAGCAGCGTGGTCATCACCTTGGTGGTGGCGCTGAGCGCCTCCGCAAGCTGGCGGGTGTCGAAGAGCATGAAGTTGTTCTCCTCGCTGCCCTGGAGGTTGCGGCGCTCTCGCATCAATGCGGTGATGTCGGCGATCATGTCATCGCTGGAGGAATTATCCTCACCGGAGATCATGATCTGGCTGATGCTGTGGATCGAGGTGCGGCCCTTGAGGCGTCGCTCCATCGTGGTCAGCGGCACGATGATCGTGTCGTCCTGGTCCTGGCCGAAACCGGTCTGGCCCTTGTAGGCGAGCAGGCCGACCACCAGGACCGATGAGCCTTTAACGCGGATCTTTTCGCCGACCGGGTTGGTGCTGCCGAAGAGCTCCTTCTTCACGGTCTGGCCGATCACGCAGACCGCCGCACCCTTTTTGACATCGTCATCGTCGATCAGCCGGCCATCCTCGAGCTTCCATTTGCCGATCCCGAAGTAGTCCGGAATGGTGCCGGTGACCGTCGAGTTGCGGGCCTTTTGACGGTAGATGGTGCTGTAGGAATTCTGGCTGAGCGGCGCAACCGCGGCGACCGAGGCGATCTGCTCACGGAGTGCCACGGCATCGCCTTCGCTGAAATTCGGCACCCCTGCCGAAGAAGAACGGGGCCCGAAGCCAGCGCCGGGCCGCAGCACCAGCAGGTTGCTGCCGAGGTTCGAGACCTGGGTGCGAATCGCCGTCGTGGCGCCGCGGCCCAGGGTCACCATGGTGATGACTGCGGTGACGCCGATGACGATGCCGAGCACCGTCAGAAAGGCGCGCATCAGATTGCGGCGGATCTCGCGCAGGGCGATGAGGAAGGCGTTCCAGAGCACAGGAAGAAAAGGATGGGATTAGGCGCGAATCTTGGCCTTCGACAAAAGATCGGATTCGATGTGGCCGTCTTTCACGCGAATGATGCGCTTGGCATAGCTGGCGACCTCGTCTTCGTGGGTCACCATGATCACCGAGATGCCGAACTCCTCGTTGAGTTGGCAGAGCAGGTTCATGATTTCCTTTGTGGTGGTGGAGTCGAGGTTGCCGGTCGGCTCGTCGGCGAAGAGCGTGCCGGGCTTGGTCACGATCGCGCGGGCGATGGCCACGCGTTGCTGCTGGCCGCCGGAAAGTTCGGCCGGAGTATTGGCCAGCTTGGTTTCCAGGCCGACGGTGCGGAGCGCTTCGAAGGCCTGCTCGCGGCGCTGCCTGCGCGGGATGCCGCGGTAGAGCAGCGGCAGTTCCACGTTTTCCAGCGCCGAGGTGCGGGCCAGCAGGTTGAAGCCCTGGAAGATGAAACCCAGGGCATGGCGGCGCAGTAGGGAACGCTGATCGGCATCGAGCTTCTCCACGGAGATACCCTGAAATTTGTAGCTGCCGGTGGTCGG
>JAQGPE010000538.1 GCA_028293225.1 Akkermansiaceae bacterium
CCAGACCTTCCACCAAACTTTCTTCAGCGGCCTCACACCCGCTGCTCCAGGGGTTTCTTTTTCGGCCAGGTGACGATCGATTTCACCACTTCGACGAAGCGGCTGCCCTTCGGCTCCTCCGGCGCGATCACCCGCAGGCTGTCCGGATTCTCGTCACCGATGATTACTTCCAGCGCCCGGCCGGAAAGCTCGCCATCGACCTGCACCGGCACCTCGCGGTCGGCCAGCACGCGGATGCTCGGCGACTGCAAATACGAGACGGTGTTGCCGACCTCCATGTTGCCCAGAGCCAGCCCGCGCAGGGAGTCGAGCACCAGCTTGTAGCCCGCCTCCTTGAAAATCAGCACGTCGAGCATGCGATCCTGGTTGTCGGCCTTGTGGAAAAGCTTGAACTGGCCGCCATAGAGCGCGCCGTTGCCGGCCAGTACGGCCACGCCTTCCTCGCGGCGGCCGTCGGAGCAGATGACCTCCATCCGCGGCGGCTTTTCCCCGAGCACCTTCACGGCGGCCAGCAGGTAGGCCAGCGGTCCGAGCATCTTTTTGCTCTCCCAGGTGGTTTCCTCGATGACCATGGCGTCGAAACCCACCCCGGCCATCTGGACGAAGGGCGTGCCGTTCGCCTCGAACAGGTCGATTTCCCGCACCCGGCCTTCCTTGATCACATCAAAGGCCTTGGTCAGGTCGTCGAAAGGGATGCCCAGTTCACGGGCGAAAACGTTCATGGTCCCGGCGGGCAGGATGCCCAGGGCGGTTTTCGACCCCGCCAGGCCCTGCACCACGGCATTCAGGGTGCCGTCGCCGCCCGCGGCGATCACCACCGGCTCCCCGGCATCGGCGAATCCCTTCGCGATGTCACGCGCTTCCTCACTGCTTCCCGTCGCATATAAAGCGAACCGGGTCGCGTGATCCATCAGGAAACGCAGGGTCCGCTGGCCTCTCTGGCCACGCGCCTTGGGGTTAAAGATGAGCGGATAGCGCCGCAGTGGGTTCACGGGCCGAATTGAAGCCGATGCCCGCCGTCCCGCAAGTCCGGATGCCGGAGAGCTGCCAGCACTTTTGCCACCGGCAAGCCCATGACGTTGTCGAATTCGCCTTCGATTCCGGCCACAAGTTGGTCGCCGAATTCCTGAATCCCATAAGCCCCAGCCTTATCCAGGGGGTTTACCAGCGAAAAATAGCGGGCGATCCCCTCCTCAGTCAGGGGTAGAAACCGCACGGTTGTGAGGCCGTGGAAAGTTTCCACCCGGTCCGGAAAAACCACACAGACGCCGGTGCAGACGAAATGTTCACGTCCGGACAGCCTCAGCAACATCGCGGTCGCCTCTCCGATCGACTTTGGCTTACCCAGTGGCTCGCCATCGATGAAAACCAGGGTATCGGCACCGATCACGGTCGCTTTCGGGTGGTCGGCGGCCACCGCCATGGCTTTCAGGCGGGCGTTTTCCTCGCAGAGGGCCGCCGGATGCATTCTGGCATCGTGGATTTCCTCCGCCGGTGAGACGATCACCTCAAAGTCCACCCCGGCTTCCTGCAACAGCTCGCGACGCCGGGGCGAACCGGACGCCAGGATGATCCGGTTCATTCGATGACCACTTTCGCCGGATCCCAGTCGGGCTTCGGGTATTCCATCTTCAGATTGCGCAGAGCATCCACCAGGATGCTGGCCACCACGATATTGCGGTACCATTTCCGGTCGGCCGGCACGACGAACCACGGGGCGTCGTCGGTACTGGTTTTCCCGATCAGGTCCTCATAGGCGTTCTGGAAATCATTCCAACGCGCCCGGTCGGCCAGGTCTTCCGGGTTGAACTTCCAGTGCTTGGCTGGGTTTGCCAAGCGGGCGGAGAGGCGTTCCTTCTGCTCGTCCTTCGAAATGTGCAGAAAGATCTTCAAAATCAGGGTCCCCTCCTCCGCCAGCATGCGCTCGAACTCGACGATATGCCGGTAGCGGCGCTTCCAGACTTCATCCGGGAAGATCTTCTTCACCCGGACCGCCAGGATGTCTTCGTAATGACTGCGGTTGAAAACGACGATGTGGCCGTTAGCCGGCACATGCGGATGGATGCGCCAGAGGAAATCGTGCGCCAGATCGTCCGGATTCGGCTGCTTGAAGGCCTGGACGTCGATCCCCTGGGGATCGACACAGGAAAAAACGCTCTTCACGCAGCCATCCTTGCCACCGGTGTCCATGGCCTGGAGCACGACCAGCACCCGGTGTTTGTTCTGGGCGTAGAGAACTTTCTGGAGCGCCGCGAACTCCTCGCACAGGTCCTCCAGGACCGGGAGCGAGTCGGCTTTGCTGCCGTCGAAAAGCGCGCTGTCCTTCGTATCGATCGAAGCGAGGTCCAGCTTCTGGCCTGGAAGGACCCGGTAGCGCTTGGCAGCGTCTCCAGTTTTCATTTCCCCGATGATCCGCGCGGGCGGAGGGATTTGGCAAGCATCGACTGAAATTGCGGAGGCCTTGTCACACATTCGTCATTGAAAGAGAGTCTAACGCGCGTTGTGTTTGTCGAATGCCCGACACGCCGTCCCCGACCCAGGCTGGATCCCTGGCGACCGCCGTTCATGTGGGGGCCAGTTCGGTATCGCTGCTGATCGCGGAAACCCTGCCGGACGGCACTCTGCAGCCGATCGATTTCCTCGAGAAACCGGCGCCACTGGCCCGTGATGTCTTCCGGGACGGAGCCGTAAGCGCCGAGACCACCGAACGCATCGTCTCCATCCTCCTGGAGTTCCAGCAGGCCCTGGCCGAGTATGGCGGCGACACCCGCAAGATCACCCGCGCGGTCGCCACCAACATCCTGGCGGAGGCCAACAACCACGACATCTTCCTGAACCGCATCCGCATCGCCTGCGGTCTGTCGATCAACCCGATCGACGACGGTGAGATGACACGGCTTATCTATCTGAAGACACGCCGCCGCCTGAAGGATACGCCGGCGATGAAGCGGGACAAAACCCTGGTGGTCCACGTCGGTCCCGGGAACACCCGCGCGCTGCTGTTCGAAAACGGCGCCATCACTCGCTACACCAGCTACCGGATGGGCACGCACCGCACCCGCGAGGCCACGGAAGGCTCCGGGGCGGAAGGCCGGGCGATGATCCGGGTGATCCGCGAGCACGCCTCCGGCAACCTGGCCCAGATGCGCTTCGACTACCACGATGTGAAGCTCGATGCGATGGTGGTGATCGGTTACGAGATCCAGCAGATCGCCCGTCATTTCGCCCGCGCTGACGGCTCCTGCTCGCTGCGCACCCTGAAGCGTGCTTCGGAGGAGGCGTCGGAAAAAAGCGACATCGACCTCGTGTCCCGCTACCAGGTCGATTACCAGACCGCAGAGGCTCTGCTGCCGGCTCTGGAGACCAATCTGGCGATCGCCGAAACCTTCGGCCTGAAGGAACTGCACATCCCGTCCAGCGATTACGAGCAGGGCCTGCTGATGGACTTCCTGGTCTCCGGCGCGCTGGTCGAGGCGCTCGACTCGGAGATCCTGCGCTCCGCCCGCATCCTCGCCTCACGGTATCAGTCGGACCCGAGTCACGGCGAGCACGTCGCCCATCTGTGCGATCACTTCTTCAAAGGCCTGGCCGACCTGCATCGCATGACCAAGCACGATGCCCTGCTGCTGCAGGTCGCCGCCGTGCTGCATGAAGTCGGCACCTTCATCAGCCCGCGGGCGCACCACAAGCACTCGGAGTACATCATCCTCAACAGCGAGATCTTCGGCCTCGACCGCCACGATACCATCATCGTCGCGCTGGTCGCCCGCTACCACCGCCACTCCGGCCCGCGGATCGACCACCCGAACTACCGCGAACTCGCGACGCCCGACCGCATCCGCGTGGCCAAGCTGGCCGCGATCCTGCGCGTGGCCGACGCCCTGGAGCGGACCCACGACCAGCGAGTGCATGAAATCGTGCTCCGCCGGGAGAACCGCCGCCTGCGGGTGATCCTGCCCGGTGTCACGGATGCCGCGGTCGAGCGTCTGGCCATGCATTCGAAGGGCGATCTCTTCGAGCAGGTCTTCGGCCTGGAGGTCGTGATCGACGACGCCGGCTGATCAAAGCCCGGCCGCACTTCCGAATTTCCGCATTCTTTCCACTCTCCGCGTCCCCTACCCTATCCCTCACGATGTCCGCAGCACCCTTCATCAATCGAGAACTCTCCTGGCTGGAATTCAACCAGCGCGTGCTGAAGGAAGCGCTCCGCGATGACCTGCCGCTGCTGGAGCGCCTGAAGTTCCTGGCGATCACCGCGTCGAATCTCGACGAGTTCTTCCAGGTCCGCGTGGGCGGACTGATCCTGATCAAGCGCAGCGGCCGCAAGTCCACCGACTCGTCCGGCCTGACACCCCCTCAGCAACTGGGAGCAGTGCGCCGCCGGGTCGAGCAGATGCTCGCCGATCAGTATGCTCTTTTCAACATCCTCCGCGAGGGGCTGCGCCAATCCGGCATCTGTCTGCTGGATCTGAGTTCGCTGAATCCGGCCCAGACCGACCAGATCGCGACCACCTTCCACGACAGCATCTCCCCATTGCTGACTCCCCTCGCCTACGTCGAGGGCGAGACCGCTCCGCTGGTTCCGGCACTGCAGTTGATCGTCGCCTGCCGCGTACTGGATTCCGCGGCGGGAACCACCCGCTACGTGCTGATCCCGATCCCGGAGAGCCTGCCACGGCGGATCCCGGTCACCGGTTCCGGCGAGGCTCACCATTTCGTGCTCATCGAGCAGATCGTCGCGGAGCACGCCGCCGAGCTTTTCCCCGGCGAGGAAGTCACCGCCGCGACCTGCTTCCGGGTGACGCGCAATGGCGACATCGCCGTGCAGGAAGAGGACGCGGCCGACCTGGCCGGGGAAATGGAAGACGTCCTGGCGGCGCGCCAGCTTTCCGACTCCGTCCGCCTGGAGCTGCCCGCCAGCCTGCCACGCGATCTTTCCCGGGTCATCCAGGAGGTCTGCAAGGCCGGCTCCCAGGAGATCTACCGCTGCCGCGGCCCGCTGGCGCTGTCCGGCTTCATGGACCTCTCCTTCCTGCCGGGCTTCGATCAACTCCGCGCGGAAGACTGGCCTTCGCAGCCCTCGCCAGACATCAACCCGGGTGAGTCGATCTTCGAGGCGATCGCCCGGCGCGACGTGATGCTGCACCAGCCGTACGAGAGCTTCGAGCCGGTGCTGCGCCTGATCGAGGAAGCCGCCGACGATCCAAACACCGTCTCGATCAAGCAGGTGCTCTACCGCACCGCCCGCCAGTCGCGGATCATCGACGCCCTGATCCGCGCGGCGGAAAACGGCAAACACGTCACGGTGCTGATCGAGCTGAAGGCCCGCTTTGACGAAGCCCGCAACCTGCTCCGCGCGGAAGAACTCCAGCGCGCCGGAGTCCAGATCGTCTACGGTGTTAAGGGACTGAAAACCCACGCCAAGATCTGCATGGTGGTCCGCCGCGAGGACGGGCGCCTGCGCCGCTACGTCCACCTCGGCACCGGCAACTACAATGAGGCCACCGCCCGTCTCTACACGGATATCTCCCTGCTGACCTGCCGGCCGGAGTTCGGCTCAGACGCCTCCCTGTTCTTCAATGCCGTCACCGGCCGCTCGAAGCTGCTGCGCTTCCAGAAACTGGTCCCGGCGCCAACGGCCATGAAGCCGCGCCTGCTCGACCTGATCGCGTCGGAAGCCGAGCGTGCGCGCCAGGGCGAGCCCGCCCGCATTTTGGCCAAGGTCAATTCACTGCAGGATCCGGACATCATCAACGCCCTGTATGCCGCCTCGAAGGCCGGGGTGGAAATCCTGCTGAATGTCCGCGGCATCTGCTGCCTCAAACCAGGCGACGCCAAGTGGTCGAAGAACATCAAGGTCGTGTCGGTCATCGACCGCTACCTGGAGCACGCCCGCATCATCTATTTCCATCACGGCGGCACCCCGGAAATCTTCATCGCCTCCGCCGACTGGATGGGCCGCAACCTCGACCGCAGGGTCGAGCTGATGATCCCGGTCGAGGACAGCCGCGCCCGCCGCCGCCTGCTGCGCATCCTGGAAGCCTTCTTCCAGGACAACGTCCAGTCCTCCCGCATTCTGCCGGACGGCACCTCGGAAAGCATCAAGCCCGCGCCCGGCGAAAAGAAATTCCGCGCTCAGGAACACTTCTCGAAAGAAGCCCGCCGCGCCGCCAAAGCCCGCGAGCATGAACGCGCGATGACCTTCGAACCGCACGTCCCGGTAAAATAGGAGGGGCGGCATTCCTGCCGCCCTTCTAAAATCCCGGCAGCCGTTTTCACTCTTCGACCCCTCCTTCCGGTCACACCCCACCCGGGAGGGAACTGATCAAGGCCATGATACGAGCGCCGATGACAGC
>JAQGPE010000541.1 GCA_028293225.1 Akkermansiaceae bacterium
CGCCGGTCTTCGTGCTGCACCTCTACTGCCGCGCGATGCTCAACCAGGCCGCACTGCGCGCCTGCGGGTATACGAAGGACACGCCCAATCCACCCGGCGGCGAGATCGTCCGCGACAAGTCGGGCAACCCGACCGGCATGCTGATCGCCCGCCCGAACGCCGCGATCCTTTACGCCACGCTGGCCAAAGGCCCGAAGCTTCCCAGCGAGTATCAGTACAATTCCACACGCCACTTCATGCGCGAACTCAATCGCCTCGGCGTGACCGGCGTCTGCGATGCTGGCGGTGGCTTCCAGAACTACCCGGAGGACTACGCCATCATCAACCAACTCCACGAACGCGGTGAGATGACCCTGCGGATCGCCTACAATCTCTTCACTCAAAAGCCCGGTGGCGAGCTGGAGGACTTCGTCCGCTGGTCGAAGATCGTGAAGCCCGACGAAGGCGATACGATGCTCAAATGCAACGGCGCCGGCGAAATGCTGGTCTTCTCCGCCGCCGACTTCGAGGACTTCCTGGAGCCCCGCCCGGACCTTGAGGACAAGCTGGAAAGCGAACTGGAAAGAGTCGTCCGCTTCCTGGCCGAGAACCGTTGGCCCTTCCGCCTGCACGCGACCTACGACCAGTCGATCAGCCGCTTCCTCGACATCTTCGAGCGCGTCAACCGCGACGCCCCGCTGGCTGGCCTGCACTGGTTCTTCGACCACTGCGAGACCATCTCCGACCGCAATATCGAACGCGTCAAAGCCCTCGATGGCGGCATCGCCGTCCAACATCGCATGGCCTTCCAGGGCGAGTATTTCGTCGACCGCTACGGCGCCGCCGCCGCAGAGCGCACCCCGCCGGTCCGCCGCATGCTGGAGATGGGCGTACCGGTCGGAGCCGGGACCGACGCCACTCGCGTCGCCAGTTACAATCCCTTCATCTCCCTCTATTGGCTCTCCACCGGCAAGACCCTCGGCGGACTGTCCCTCTATCCCGACAAGGCGGTGCTTTCCCGCGAAGAAGCCCTCCGCCTGTACACCCAGGGCAGCGCCTGGATGTCCCGTGAAGACGGCAAGCGCGGCGCGATCGTGGCGGGTCAGTATGCCGACCTCATCGCTCTAACAGAAGACTACTTCTCCGTGGCTGATGAGGACATCAAGGCGATCGAATCCGTGCTGACGATCCTCGCCGGCAAACCGGTCTACGCGACAGAGGAGTTCTCCGCTCTCGACCCCGGCGTCCCCGCGGCGATGCCCGACTGGTCGCCGGTCCTGAAGTATCCCGGCTACTGGAAGCCCGGGTTCACCACGCATCTCAGCCAGATCCATCACCACGGCTGCTGCATCCACCACGCGGTAAAGGCGCCAAAACGCAATCCGTTCAATATCCCCGCCTGGATGCTCGGCTCCCGAGGCTTGCTCGACGGCGGCTGCGAGTGCGCAGCTTTCTAAGCGCTCTCGCTTCCGCTCGAAGTAAGCCCTCCATCGTCACGGCTGCTGCCATTCTCCCCATGCCTTTTTGACCTCAGCCAGGGCCGGCCTTCTCAATCGATGCGGACCCGGTAAAATGCCGCGTCAGCCTCGGAGATGTCAGTGAAAGTCAAAGGGGCGCCGGAGTTGCCGGTCTGAGCCGGGGCCGCGGTATCGGCGAAGCTGTCCGGGAGCAGGGTAGCGCTCTTCTGGAGATGGTAGGTATGACCGCTGTAGCCGGGGACTGAAATGGTCACCGCGGTGCCGGTCCTGGCGATCCCGGTGATGCCGATGCTGCCCGGAGTGAGCACCACGCCCGCGGGACCATTCACGAGCCCTGCGGGAAGCTGAGCCGTTCCATCGAGCAGATCGATGACGCCATTGTTGATGAAGCTGCTCGCGCCGGAAGCGTTGAGAGTGGCGCCGGCAGCAACGCGGATGGTCCCGTTGTTGACGATAGCCCCCGTCAGCGTGAGATTGCCCGCCGTCAGAAGCAGCGTGCCATTATTGGTGACCGGGATGTTCGACGGGCCGGAGGCGCTGCCGAGCTGGCCGCCTGCGAAAGAGAAAGTCGCTCCGGCGTCGATGGTCAGCGCCGAGGTGTTCGGAGCACTGCCGGTCAGGATCAGCGTTCCCGCGCGAACCCGGGTGGCGCCACTGTAGAGCTGAGAGCTCGAGAGGGTCTGCGTCCCGGCGCCTGCTTTCTCGAGGGAGACCGGATAGTTCCCCAGGGCGTCGCTGATCACCCCTGCGTAGCTGGCGGTCGCTCCGCCATTGCCGACGCTCAGTACCAGCGGTGAGGAGGAGCCGCCACTGACCGAGTCATTGCGGATCGTGCCGCCTACCCCCGAAAGGCCGCCGATGGAGAAAGGGCTCACCGGCGGAACGATGAAAGTGCCGCCATCGACCCGAAGCGGGGCGCTGGAGGCGAGGGCGGCATCGGCACCTGTGAACGAAAGCTGGCCGGTCGAAAGCACCACTCCGCCGGCAAGCGCATTGGACCCGCTCAGGACCAACCGGCCCGCGCCTGTTTTGGTCAGCGCGCCCGCTCCGGAAACCGGAGATCCCAGGGTGAAGACGTTTCCGGCATCGGCAATTTCGAGGCCACCATTGAAGGTGGCCGTGTTGAGGGGATGGGATCCGAGGCCGGTCAGCGCCATGCCGGTGACCCGCAGGGCGCCGCCGTTGAAGTTGACCGGGTTCGCGGCCGTCCCCAGAGGAGCGGCGGTGGCCACCTCCACGGCGCCGCTGGTCAGGGTCAGGCCGCCGGTAAAGGTATTCGCTCCCGACAGCGCCAAGGTCCCGGTGCCTTTCATTTCCAGGATTCCGGCGCCCGAAATGACTCCTGGAAGCGTCAGCGTTTGCGGGCCTTCCGGAGCAT
>JAQGPE010000544.1 GCA_028293225.1 Akkermansiaceae bacterium
TCAAACTTCGATGCCCGCGTGATTCCCACCGGCAGCTCACGCAATGCCGGCAGCCTGCTCGCCAGCAGGAAACCAAGCACCATCGCTGCTCCATGGGTGACCACTTTCGTAACGGGATTCGTGCTCATCGTGACAGGTCTCAGTGGCCGGAAAATGAATGCTGAAGTTTCGGATCGCTCACTTCACCGCGAAGGTCCGCCGCCAGCCCGGGATTGGAGTGCTGGGCTTGCTTCGCCGCAGTGGCCAGCGCCATATCGCGATCCACGCCCGGCGGCAGGCCCCGCACCCACTCGACGTAGCTCTCGCCCAGGCGTTCGTAGTCGCGGCTGGCCCGGGAACTCCACGCATCCAGCCTTCGATCATAGGTATCCGGCGCATCCACCGGCACCTGCTGCAGGATCTCCAGAAAGACCTCCGGCGAGGCCATCTGACCCTGGATCGCGGCCAGCAGCGCGGTCCGGTAACGCTCCTCCGGCGGCAGATCGCTCATGGCCGCCAGCGCCTGCTCCGGCGCATAGATCTCCAGTTGCAGCAGCACCTGCCTCCTTAATTCCTCCGGGGCCTGCTCAGCCACCTCCGGCGTGCCCGCCTTCACCCCAGCCAGTGCCTCCTCCGCCGTCGCCTGCCCGGTGCGCAGACGATACGCCCAGTCGCCCAGCAGGCTACCCGCGTCGCTCTCCGCCAGCGCCGCATAGGGGTCCAGCTTTTCCTGCGGAGTCAGATAGGGAATCCGCCGCTCGGGCGCCACCCTTGGATCCTGCAACAGGGAGTAGGCACTGACATGGTCGTCGCTCAGGGCCTCGCGAAACGCCTTCGACAGCGCCGGATTGCCGATCAGGTCCGCCAGCCACGGACCCTGGTCATGCATTTGGGCAAACCGGGTCAACAGCCGCGGCAGATTCTCGGCCACGGCCAGATCCGTCAATTCGCCTGACTTCGATTGAGGCGTGTAACCCACCAGCGTCATTGAAAAATCGTTCCACTTCTCCTCCGGCAGGGCGGCCTTCATTGCCAGCAACTGCTCCCGGTTGAGGTCCTGGCCCAGCTCCTGCGCCGCAAAGCTCCGGGCGTAACTGGAGCTATGCTTGTCGCCCTTCATCAGGGTCGCCAGCTGATCGATTTCGCCGTTCCTCAAAGCCTCCGCCGCGATAAAACCGAGATGCGCGTAAGCCACCTCCTCCCGCCCTCGAAAGTTCTCGTCGCCCAGCCAGGCGCTCAACCCCGCCGGATCCTGCCGCAACCACAGCGTCATCAGCGCGGCGATCCGCGGCGACGGCTCCGCATGCCCCAAATCGCCGCCAGCCCAGCCCTCCAGCTCCTTCGCCAGCGCTGCCGGAAAGTCCGCCGGCGCCGTCATCCCGGCCAGCAGGCGCTGTGCTTCGGCCCGGTAGGCCTCATCCGCTTTCTTCAGCCGCGCCTGCTCCTCCGGCCCCTCACCCCCGGGATTAGCCCGCGCTTCCTTGACCAGATCCTCCGCCGCCTTCCCATGGCTGCTCCTTGTGGCTTTGCCCTCACCTGCCACTCCCAGCGCCAGTTGCGTCGCATAGACGTGCCGGTGGTAAATCTGCTGATAAACCAGACACCCGCCGACGAGAACCATGCCGTGAGTTAGCACGGAAAAGACAACGCGGGACCAAGGGACCATCCACTCTGACTTATCCGGTCGCCGCCCCAGCGCCAAGAAAAAGCGCCCCGTGATGACGGAGCGCTTTTCAAAAAAGGCATGTGCACCCGCGATCAGCCCACCGGCTTCGGCGGCGGGAAGGGCTGGTCGGACACGATCCAGTCCGGGTTCTTCTCCGTAAAGGTCTTCAATGTCCACTCGCTCGGGATCAGGGCCACCAGCGCGCCATGCGCGTCGGTCACCAGGGTCACGTCGATCGACAGCGCTGGCAGCACCTTCGCACTCCATGGCTCGCCCGACTTCAGCTTCATCCAGCGGGCATAGCGCCACATCGCGGTCTCGATCCGGGTATCCGCGCCGTATTCGTTTTCCAGGCGGTGCTGCAACACTTCGAACTGCAGCGGACCGACCGCGCCGAGCAACGGCACCGAGAAGCCGGTCGCTTCCAGTAGGGTGAATTCCGTGACCACGCCTTCCTTGAGCATCTGCTCCAGACCGGCCCGGAAGCGCTTGAACTTCGCCGTGCTGGAGTTGTGCACATAGGCGAAGCACTCCGGCGCGAACCGCGGGATCTCATCAAAGCTGATCGTCGGATCGGTCGAAAGCGTGTCGCCGATCAGGAAATCGTGGTTGCCCACCAGGCCCGCGACGTCACCGGCATAGGCGTCGTCGACCGTCTCGCGCTCCTGGGCGAACAGCCGCTGCGAGTTCGAAAGGCGCACCTTCTCCCCGGTGTGCGGGTGGATGACCGTCATGTCGCGCTCGAACTTGCCGGAGACAATCCGGATGAAGGACACGCGGTCGCGGTGCTTCGGGTTCATGTTCGCCTGGATCTTGAAGACGAAGGCCGAGAACTCCGGCGAGGTCGGCTCGATGATCTTGCCGCCCTGGCTTTCCCGTGCCGCCGGTGGTGGCGCCAGTTCCAGGAAGCGGTCCAGCAGCAGTTGCACGCCGAAGTTGTTCGCCGCACTGCCGAAGAACACCGGCGTCAGCTCACCGGCCTCCACGGCCGCGATGTCGAAATCCGCACCCGCTCCTTCCAGCAGTTCCAGCTCATCCACCACCTGGCGGTAAGTCTGCTCGTCCAGCGCGTCGCGGACGGTCGGGTCATGGATGTCCTTGACCTTCTCCGGCGCGCGGAAAGCTCCGCCGGGAGTCTTTTCGAACAGGTGCACCTGGCCTTTTTCGCGGTCATACACGCCCTTGAAGCGCGGCCCGTCGCCCAGCGGCCAGTTCAGCGGATACGCCGCGATCCCCAGCACCGACTCCAGTTCGTCCAGCAGGTCCAAAGGCGGACGCGCCGGCCGGTCCAGCTTGTTCATGAACGTGAAAATCGGCACTCCGCGGCGCCGGCAGACTTCGAAAAGCTTGCGGGTCTGGTCCTGGATGCCCTTGCCCGCGTCGATCACCATCACCGCGGCGTCCACCGCGGTCAGCACCCGGTAGGTATCTTCGGAGAAGTCCTTGTGACCCGGCGTGTCCAGGATGTTCACCATGCAGTTGCGATACTCGAACTGCAGCACCGTCGAGCTGATCGAAATGCCGCGCTGCTTTTCCAGTTCCATCCAGTCGGACGTCGTCGCGCGCTGGTTTTTCCGCGCCGTCACGCTGCCCGCCAGGTTCAGCGCGCCGCCATAGAGGAGGAACTTTTCCGTCAGCGTGGTCTTGCCCGCATCCGGGTGCGAAATGATCGCAAACGAACGGCGCCGGGCGACTTCGCGCTTCAGCTCGGCAGGGGTGACATCAGAAGTGGCCATGGTCCGGGTGCGCCGGAGCGCGCGCCTCAGTAGGGACAGGAACGCCCGGCTTCAAGACAAACGGACGGGCCGCCGCCGCGAAAAATCCGGCCATTTCGACTGAGATCCCGCAGGTTACCGGAAAATTCCGCCGATTTCCTGTCCGCAGCCGCCCCCCGGGTGGTGTCTTGTCATAAAAGATGCCGCCGACCGACGCCACCCTGCTCCTCTCCTTCGCCCGTCACCGGGATGAAGCCGCCTTTCGCCAGCTGGCGGAGCGCCACTTCGGCCTCATCTTTCACACCGCCCTGCGCCGCACCCGCGACCGCATGCTCGCCGAGGAGGTCACCCAAAACATCCTCTCCACCATCGCCCGCAAAGCCGCCGCCCTCCTCCTCCGCGCCGACCGGCTCCCCGCTTGGCTGCACCGCGCCACCCTCTTCGAAGCCTCGAAAGCCATGCGCACCGAAGCCGCCCGCCTCCGCCATGCCCGGCTCCAGCATCCGGATGAAATCCCCGCCACTGGCAACGCCTCCACCAGCGATGCCTGGGAACTCGCCCTGCCCCACTTGGACGATTCGCTCAACGCGCTGCCGGAAAGCGACCGCAACGTCCTGGTGCTGCACTTCTTCGAAAACCTGCCCTTTCCGAAGATCGCCAGCCTGATGGGGAAAAACCCCGCCGCCGTGCAGAAGCAGTCGATCCGCGCGCTCGAAAAACTCTCCCGCCTCCTCCGCGCCCACATCACCGCACTGCCATCCGGAGCCATCATCACCGGCCTGCTGGCCGAGTCCGCAAAGGCCACGCCCTTCTCGCTGCTGCCCTCCCTCACCACCACCGCCCTGGCCGCAACTCCCTCCGTCTCACTCATCACCCATCTCATGCTGATGGCCACCATCCACTCCAAGGCTGTCCTCGCCGGCACCCTGTTGCTCCTGGCACTGCCGCTGGGCTTGCAGCAGTTCGCGATTGCCAGCACCCGCGCCGAACTGGCGGCCCTTTCCTCAGCACCTCCCGTGATTCCCTCCCGGCTCCGCCCGTCCGCGAGGGCTCTGCCCGCTGCGGCTTCGCCGGACTCCATGCTCTTTCGCCTTTCCGAGGAAATCATCACCGGCAGGAAGGTCGAACCGGTGCGACTGGCAGTGGATCGCAAACTGGCAGCCATGTCCTCGGATGAACTTCTTCAAACACTGGATCAGATCGACGGCGTGTCCTCCCTTGGCCAGACGCGCAGCGAACTCCTGCAGAGAGCTCTCGGCCCTCTGCTGATGGAGCGGGACATCGCCACGGGCATGCGGATCGCAGTCAGGCATGACTGGCTGGAAACCGACTGGGTTCTTTCCGCTTATCCCCGCTGGCTCGCGAAAGACCCGCAAGCCGTTGGGAAATGGTTGGAAGAAAACCATGATCTCGCCTCCCGGCCGGAAAGCTGGATGCGCCTCCTCCCATACGCCGGGCTTTTCACACGGCAGATCCTCGCCACGAATCCACCCGCGATCGGTGGATTTCTGGACCATTTCTCTGAAACCCAGGGTAGGCAGGTAATCCGGAATGCCCTTCCAGACTCCTACGGAGGCTACCTGGACCACGTGCCTGGCGAAGCGGAGGCAGCCGGATGGCTGGAACTTCTCCGCAAGCGGGCTCCGGCCCCGGAAGATCGGAAGCGCATGCTCGAAGACTTCGGGATGATGTGCTACAAGGGCTCCGGCGCGATCTCTCTGGAGCACCTGGATCCCCTCCTGAAGCTCGATCTTCCACTGGAGGAACGCCGCATCATCGCCGACGCCATCGCGGAGGAGGCGATCATGGGCCACAGCATTCCTCCCAAGCCAGACTTGGCGGCCAAGACTCGGACCTGGCTGGAAGGATTTATTCCTGAAGAAGCTGAAGTGATCGCCGGATCGGCTCAGGAAAAAGTCGATGCCCGTCGCGACGAAGAGTCAATCAGAGTTCTCAACTACCTGAATAGTACCAGCCTCATTTCTGACGACGATATCGCAAGAGCCCTCGGCGGCGCGAGTTTTGACGATCATCTGGACGAAGCCTTAGCGGTCGCAGCTCGCATTCATGACCCGGGGAAACGCGCCGCCATCGAAACAGAGCTGAAGAAGAAACCCTGATCCCACCTCTCCATGAAGCCGCTCTTCCCGCTGCTCCTTACGGCCATTGTTCTGATTCTCGGAGGCCTGTTGGGTCTTTCCCGCCATCATCTTCTTTCCAGCCTCCGGGCGGATCTCGCACACCATCGTGGATCGATGGCTCCTCAGCCTGCCATTCCTTCCGAAGAGTTTCCTGCCTCCGGCGAGACACATCGCACTCGTGGAACGACAGCCTTTGCTCCGCTGGTCCGCTCCCGAGCCGGCCATGAGCATACCGCCGAAGTCGCCCAATGTCTGACGACCTACCTCGCAAGAAGACAGGGTGCGATCCCGGAGAAGAATCACTATCCTGAAGTTGATCGCATGAAGGAGCTCCTGGCCGGAATGGGCGCCGACGCCGTCGCGGAAATTTTCGACCAACTCGCTCTCTCCGACAATTCCTACAGCTTCGAGAAGGAGTTTCTCGATAGCATTTATGCTGCCATGAATCCCTCCCAGGCGCTGCTTCTCGCTCTGGGCCGGCCAGACTCCGGTCCCGGAAAACAAGCGGTCCTAAAAGCTTTCACCTCCTGGACATACTCCGACCCCGAAGCGGCATGGCATTGGCAACGCGAGGAGATGCGGAAAGGAAATCCCGGCGCCTCGATCCCCGCGATGCAAATGCAGGCCGCGATCTGCAGCAGCCGCTTCGATCCGCAGATGGCCGCGGAAGCAATCGAGCGCCTCAACCGGACGATACCCGGATCGGTTGGTCCGGACGCTGGCTCCGAAATCGCCAAGGTTCTCCGAACTCCTGAAGAGCGCATTTCTCTGCTCCACGCCCTGGATTCCACGGCTGCCGGCTCTCCGGACGGCGGCATGATCGTTGCCGTCCGCGCAAGCGTCGTCCGGCAGCTCAACGTCGATCTTCTGTTTCAATCTCCCCTTGAAGCCGTTCCTGTTCTGGACACGGCCTTCACCCGGGAAGAACGCCAGGATTTCGCCAACCAGCGGGGAGGCTCCAAAGCCGGGAGCCCGGCCGAAGCGAAGGATTGGGCCCCGTGGCTCGCCGGTCAGGAGGCTCCCTCCGGCTTTGTTTCTCCCGTCTCCAATTTCATGGCCGGGGCGGCGACTCGCTTCCCCGAGCTGCTCGACGATCTGGGGTGGATCGAAAAACTGCCCGCTCCCGAAGCCAGGCAAAGAGCGATCGCTGCGATGGTGCCCCTCCTTGGAGTCAGCCACCCGGAGGAAGCCC
>JAQGPE010000552.1 GCA_028293225.1 Akkermansiaceae bacterium
CTGGTCCTTGTCGAAGGAGATGTCGTCACCGAGCGAGGCGATGTGGACCGGGACGACCACGCCGGCGGGAATGATGAAGCCGACGCTGCGCCGGTCGCCATTGCGGGCGATGGGGACTTCAAAGGGAATCGAGATCGGAAAGCTGCCGGTCCGGTCGCCGACGATCTCATGCACGTAGTGATCATCCTCCCGGCGCAGGCGCACGTGCCAGCCGTCGCCGGACGCCTCGCCGCTGAGGGCGGCGCTTTCCAGCAGGTCGGCGGCCTTGCCCGCTTCGGCCACGTTCAGGGTGGCGCGGAGAATGAAGGACATGCTGGTCGCATCCGCCGACGGATTGCCTTCCAGCGTCGCAGCGGTGAGCTCCACCGGCCGGGCCGAAGCGCCTTTCTTACCGACTCGAACCGTCAGCCGGCCGCTGCCGCCGAAGCGGGTCACGTCGTCATCACCGCCTTGCAGGGCCAGGAGGCCGGCCGCCTCCGTCACGGCGGGCAACGCGTCTCCGCTGTGCCGCAGCTCCGTTTCCGCGGAGAAACCCACGGCGCTGCCCTGGGCCGGGAGCAGGACCTGAAAGACCGGCGTTCCGGCGTCCCTGCCGTAGTAATGGCGCGCGAAAATACGATAAGTATAGTTTTCCTCCGCGCTCTTCCCTTCCTCAGGCAGTTGCGGCTTCAGATCGAGAAAACGGCTGCCATCAGCCTCCTTGCGCACCGTCCAGGTCCTGAGCTTTTCGCCCTCGACCGCGGTGATCTCCCCTTCCCCGTTCAGCCCGAGCGTCAGGGTCTCCGGCTTGCCCTGATGGACCCGGAAACTCGCAGTGATCTCGTAGTCCGTATGGTCCTCCGCAACGGTCACCAGCGACTTCGCAGCGACCGAAAAAAACAGCGGCGCGGGGGTGCGGAGCTTGCTGACCGGGACGAGCGCCACCGAGTCGGCGAGTTCCTCCGCGGGCGCGAAGGCCGCCAGGACCATCGACAGGGATAGGATGAGGATTTTCATAGAGGTGGTAAGTAAAGAGCGCCGCCGGGCGGCACCATGTGGGTAAAGGCTTGGTAAATAAGGACACGGGGCCTCTGCGCGGAGATGGGCGGTTCCCGCGATGACGATTGAAATGAAGTCCCGGCTGAAGATTTACCGGAGCTTGTCGATCATCTCCAGCAGCTGGGCGGCGCCGGCGGTGCTGCCGTAGGCTTGTTTGACGGACCCCGTGACGGCGGTCATGGCATTGAAATCGATCGCGTCGGCAGCGGGGCCGCCCTTGAGCTTTTCCGCGGCGAGCAGCGCCAGTCCGGCGAGCTGCATCGACGGCTTGGCCTTGTCGAAGGCGGGGGCCTGCTCCTGGTAAGGAATGGTCCAGGTGCGCTCGACCATCTCACCGCTGGCGGGATTGCGGAAGCGGACGCTGACCTCGCCGATCTCGCCCTCGCCATTCGGCAGGGTCTCGACTTCATACAGCGCGTTGCCCGCTTCCTCGGCCGCCATCTCGGCGGCATCGACGGCGTCGTTGTGAAAGTCCTCCTTCTGCAGGCGATGCTCGGCGAAACCGGTCAGGCGATACTTGCCGACCCGTGCGGCATTGAAGCGAACCTGCACCTTGACGTTCTCCGCCGCGGGGCGGAAGGCGCCGGCGAGTTGCCCGGCGAACTGATCGCCGGCGTCCTCCGGCCGGTTGACCACGTAGTAGCGGCCGTTGCCGTGGCGGGTCAGTTGCTCCAGCAGCTTGTCGTTCAGGCCATCCGCACCGAAGCCCGCCGCGTCGAAGGCGATGTGGCTGTCGCGCATTTTCAGGACCATCGCGGCGAGCGAGCCGGGGTCGGCGTCGCCCAGGTTCGCCGCGCCGTCGGTGAAGAGCACCACCCGGTTCTGGGCCTTGGCCTGGAACTGGCGGGCGGCGAGTTCGCCGGCGAGCTTCAGGCCCTGGGCCAGATCGGTGCCGCCTTCCACCGGGCTGTTGGCGATGATCTCGTTCAGCTTCTGCGCGTCCCTGCCCGTCAGGCGATCCACCAGCAGGCGCGGCTTGCGGGAGAAACCTACGACGCTTATCGTATCTCCATCCTTGAGCAGGGTGGAAAGTTCCCGCACCGCCTGAGTCAATCCGGCATGGCGATCGTCACGCTCCATCGAGCCCGAGCTGTCGAGCAGCAGGACCAGATTGAGCGGCGTCGCGGCGTCCCGGCCGGAGGAGCCGGTGCGGATGCCGATGCGGACCAGGTCGCGCTGCGGCCGGACCGGATGGGCGGACTCTTCCACCACGCAGGCCACGGCTTCCTTGCCCGCAGGAGGATCGCCGTAGTCCACGGCATTGTAGAACTCCTCCTCGCGGATGCCGGCGGGATCGGGCCGCTCGCCCCGCTCCAGCGCCGCCCTGGCCAGGCGGAAGGACACATCGCTGACATGGAGGGAGAAGGTGGAGAAGGCTTCCTCTGCGGCGGACAGTTCGGTCAGTGCGGGCTCCGGCTCCGCCACCTTGAGGGCGACTTCGGGCTCGGCAGGCGGAGTGACCGGAGGCGGCGGCACGGGTTGGTAGGTCAGGATGGTGTCCGGTGACATTTGATATTCCCTGCCCAACAGAATGAAGCGACTGGCGGAGTTATTCGACTCCCATCCAAAGGCCGGTTCCGGATTCGTTTGAGTCGATCCGCCGAAGCTCCAGAGGTTGTTCTTCGCGCTCTCATCGGAACGGAAAGGGGCGGGCAAAGCCAGCTCGGCTCCCGGCTTGAAGAATGCAAATGAATCGGCGTTGTCGGTCTGAGTGGTGTCTATGTAGCCGAAGCCAACCGGGGCCAGCGTTTCGGACCGGGTCTGGTCGTAGGCGGCGCGATAGTATTCCGCGCGGGCCTGGGCGACCTGCTCCATGCCACGACGGGCTGCAACGTTGTAGGGATCGGCCTTCAAAACGTCTTCGTATTGCCGCTTGGCATCGTCGTATTTGCCGAGATTGTAGGCGCCTTCGGCGGTGTAGAGGCCGCGGCTGACCCGATCGATGTTCTCCGTGTGCTCGGCGGTCAGCGCAGGGTTGGTGAGGATCGGATCGTCCAGTTTCTCCAGCACTCCCTTCGCGTAGTTATTTCCGGGATCCAGTCCCAGAGCGCCATCCGCCAGCTTCCGGGCCTCGTCGTTCTGGCCGGCTCGCCGGTATTGTTCACCGAGGACGGCCGAGCCAGTGGCAGAGATATCCTTCAGGTAATCACGGCGATCGTCGGCCTGCGCATCCGCGGGCAGCTTCTCCAGCGAAGAGCGGAAGCGTTCCACCGCCGTCTGGTAGTCGCCCTTGGCATAGGCCTCGCGGCCCTGATCGCGGAGTTGATCAGACGCGGCGACATCGCGGCTGAAATGATCGGCCGGTGCCGAATCCTTGGCAACCGCTCCCTGGGCGGGGCTGGGAGGGGATTCGGCAAGAGGCGGCCTATCGCCGAGTGCATCCAAGCCCCGGTCTTGATTGGCAGCGAAGGAATCCGCGGGGACGTCTTTTGCCAACGATTCCGGAAGGGCAGCGGCGCCGGGGGAATCGTCTTTCTCCCGGCCGGCCAAGGAGGAGGTTTTCGCGGGAGCATCGACCGCCTTCGCCAACGAGGGTTTCAGGGGCAATTCGCGGCGGGTCACCTGATCCTGGCTCAGGGTGTTCCCGGCGATATTGACCGGGCCGCCGTGGCCGCCTCCCGAGCCTCCGCCGGAGCCACCTCCCGAGCCACCATCATAGGCGCGACCGCTGCCCAGTCCGGTAGAGAGTGATTTCTCTGCCTGATGTTGAGCCTGCCGGGCCAGGGTTTCAAGCTCAGGCACTGCTGCCGCAGGGGGTGGAGCCGCCGGTGGAAAGGGGTCCGCCGCGGCCAGGCTATCGACGTTGCTGTCTTTCGCTTCGGGTGCTGGCTTGGCGGGCCGGGGCATCCTGCCTGCCGAACTTGCAGCGGCCAAATCCGCAGAGCTCTCTGCAGGTGACGCCGGGACCGGAGCCCCGGTAATAGTCTTCTGAATGCCTTGCGTGATGGCCTGCAATTTGAGCTTTTGCAGCAGGTCCTGTTCACGTTTGAAATCGTCCTGAGCATCGTCGAAACTTGAATCGGCGATCGAGGATTTGACCGCGTCAGCCTTCGTCGTATCCCGCCGCACACTCATCCTCTTCAGCGTCTCCTTGCTCAGATCGAGCTTCGCTTTCAGGGTTCCGCGCAAATCACCCACCGAGCGGTCGAGGTCCTTTTGCATCTCATCGACCACCTTGCGCTCAGCGACGACCGCAGGGTGGTTTTCACCGAGGCCTTCCTTGTTCTTTAGAGCCTCCAACCTGCGGTTTTCTTCAAGATACTGGGGGTAGAGGGTCTTTACCAGATTGTCTGGAAGATCGATTCCCGCGGCGTAGGCAGCGAGTTCCTTGCCATCGTATTGCAGAAGAGTCTCGATCTGGCTCTCCAACTGGATGCGGTTCCGCTGGGTCTCGACGTAAGCTTTCGCCGCATTTTCGGCACTCTGGGACTCGGAGAAACCACCCGGCTGGCCATTGCCGCGGGCGGAGTTGCTGTAAATGATTCCCTGGGTGCGGATGATCGTCTGGAGCGCCTGGCGCTTGTCCTCCACGATATCCTCCTGGGCTTTGACGGCTTTTTGAAGTTCGGCGGCGAGGCGCGCTTGCTCTTCCGCAGTCGCCTGCCTGCTTCCTCCACCTCCACCTCCACCGCCGCCGCTCGCCTCGAGGTAAGCCACCTCGGTTTTCGTGGCAGACCGGCCCTGCCGTTTGACCAGGATCGGCCAAGCGACCGCCGAGACCGCGAGGCAGGCGGCGGTGGCCATCAGGGCACGACGGGTGAAATAACGGATCACTTTCTTCTGCCGCTCATCATCCGCGCCGGGGGCGGAGCCGGCGGAGGACGGCTCCCCGAAAAGCGCGGCGACCTTTTCGCGCTTGGCCGGCGGCAGCCGCCAGGCTTCCTCCGGCAAAGGGAGAAAATCCTCCCTCACGAGGCCGTTTATGGCACGGATGCGCTGTTCGAACCGGCGCAGTTCCGGGGATTCCTCGCAGAGGCGTTCCAGTTCGGCGGCCTCGAATGCCGAGGCCTCGCCGAGCACCCAGGCGACGATGCGGGCTTCGAGCTCCGCGTCGCCCACCGGATGGAGGTGCGGTTCGCTGGGATCGTCAGGATTCATGGCAATAAACGGAGTGGGCTGGAAAATTGGGATTTCTGCGAATCAGCCCTCGGGGCTCTCGATGCCGAGACGGCGGAGATTTTCGGCGAGGGATTTCAGCAGGTGGTGAAGCTTGTAGCCGACGTTTCCAACCGAGAGGCCGGTCCGGTGGCTGATCTGTTCGTATTTGAGATTCTGATGATATTTCAGCTCCAGGAGGGAGCGGTCCTGCTCCGGGAGCTCGGAAAGGAGCAGCCGGACGGCGCCGGCGGCCTCCTGGCGGGCGAGCTGTCCGTCCGGGGCATGGCCGTCGTCCGGAGTGTCGGGAGGTTCTTCGTCCGCTTCACGGCGGTGGTCGCGGAGGTGGTTGAGAGCCAGGTTGCGGACCGAGCGATAGAGCCACGCCCGGGGGTGGGAGACGTCATCCCAGTGGGTGTGGAGACGCAGGAAGGCCTCCTGGACGAGGTCCTCCGCGGCTTCCCGCCGGCCGGTCAGGCCGTGGGCGAAGCGCAGCAAGGGGCTTTCCTCAGTCTCGAAGACCTGGCGGAGAGAGGGTTTCTCCGGATCTTTTTCGACAAGAGGAAGGACTTGCGGCACTTCAATCCTGGCCTGTGGGATGGCGATCTCCATGCGGTTCGATGCGCGGGGTCATGGCTTTCATGAGGTAAGACACGGC
>JAQGPE010000553.1 GCA_028293225.1 Akkermansiaceae bacterium
GCCGCAACTCAAGATCCTCTGCGGCGGCGAGGCCATGGACCCATCCCTCGCCGCGGAACTGCTGCCGCTGAGCCAGGAAATCTGGAACCTCTATGGCCCGACCGAAACCACCGTCTGGTCGACCCTCTGGAAGCTTCCGAAAAAGCCGCAGGCCATCGCCATCGGCCGGCCGATCGCCAACACCGTTCTCGACATCGTCGCTCCCGACGGCTCGACCGTGCCCCCCGGCGTCGCAGGAGAACTGCTCATCGGCGGCGCGGGACTGGCCGAAGGTTACTGGCGGCGCGCCGATCTCACCGCGGAAAAATTCATCATTCACGCCGGCAGTCGCTTCTACCGCACCGGCGACCTGGCGCGCTGGCGGCCGGACGGCACGCTCGACTGCCTGGGCCGCATGGACAGCCAGGTGAAGATCCGCGGTTTCCGCGTCGAGCTCGGTGAAGTGGAAACCGCGATGCTCAGTCACCCGCTGGTCGCCGAAGCCGCCGCTATGGTCGAGGGCCCCGCCGGCGAAAGCCGCCTCATCGGCTTCTACCGCTTGACCGCTCCCCTCACCCCGGCGGCCTTTTATCATCACCTGCGGACCTGCCTGCCGGAGTACATGGCGCCCTCCCGGCTCGTCGTCGTGGAGGCCATGCCCCTCACGAGTAGCGGTAAAATCGACCGCCGCGCCCTGCTGGCCCGGCACCCGGCCGACGCGGCTCCAGTGTCCACCATCAGCCATCCCCCGCAGGGCGTCATCGAGGGTGAAGTCGCCGCGCTGTGGTCCGAGCTGCTCGGCTGCGGCCCCGTCGGTCGCGAGGACGACTTCTTCGCCCTCGGCGGCCATTCCCTGCTCGCCAGCCGCATGGTCGCCCAGCTCTCCCAGCGCCTGGCGCTGCCGGTCGCGCTCGACGCCCTCTTCGAACGCCCCACCGTCGCCGCCCTCTCGGCGCGGATCGGCGAAAACATCGACCCCGCCCTGCCGCGGGCCATCCTGCTGCACCGCAGCGAAAAGAATGCCGCCCCGATGTTCTGGATGCACACCCTGGTCGATGGCGGCATGGGCCTGTTCCCCTACCGCCGCGCCGCGGCCCTTCTGGAAGGAGTCACCTCCTACGGCATCGCCGAGGGCACCCGCCCCTTCGATTCGCTCCAGGAAATGGCCGCCCATCACGTCGAGCTGATCCGCAGCCTCCAGCCTCACGGCCCGTACCGCCTGACCGGCTTCTGTTTCGGCGGCAACCTCGCGGCCGAAGTCGCCAGCCAGCTTGCGGAAGCGGGCGAAGCCATCGATCTGCTGGTGCTGCTGGAAAGCCACCCGCCGCATGCGGCATCCGACCTGCTACGTTGGCTGAAGCCCTCCACCTGGTGGCACCTTTCCCGCCGTCTGCGCCAGAACCTGCCGCGGATGCGTTCCTTCGACAGCAGCATGTTCTTCCGCCGCCTCCGCATGAAACACCGCGCCCTCACCGGCTCGCTGACGCGCATCTCCCGCAAGGAGTGCGGCATCCCGGACATCGACGCCGTGCTCGACCTGTCCGCCCTCACCGAGGACGAGCGGGAGCGCGCCATCCAACACTGGTCAGCCCTGCATCATCATCCCACCCGCCTGCCTCAAAATACCCGCGTCGCGGTGGTGCGGGCCGATGGCGACGGCTGGCTGCCCCGCTCCCCCGCCCTCGGCTGGGACCGCTTCACCGCCAAGGTCGAAGCCCGCGCCGTGAGCGGCCGCCACGAGGAATTCCTGCGCGGAGAGTCGGCGGACGAAGTCGCTGCAACTCTTTCGGATTTGCTAAGTTAGATCACGTCATCGCGTAGAGCGCGTCAGTTGACCAAAGCCCGATTGCCCTCAACGATCCAGTTCTCCTCCGGATTCGCTTTCACCCCCCTCATGAGAATCCTGGTTCACGACTACGCCGGACACGCCTTTCCCACCTCTCTGAGCCGGGAACTGGCCTCGCGCGGCCACGAAGTCGTGCATGTCTTCGCCAGCTCCCTGCAGACGCCGCGCGGTGATCTGCAGCGCCGCAGCGGCGATCCCGCCAACCTGGAGTTCCGGGAAATCCCGATGAACCCGGACTACCCGAAGTTCAAGTATTCCTTCGTCAAACGCCGCAACATGGAGGTCGAGTATGGCCGTGCCGCCGCGGAGTTCATCCGCGGTTGGAAGCCGGAAGCCGTCCTCTCCGGCAACACCCCGACCGAGACGCAGGAGCCCCTGACTCGCGCCACCGTAGCCGGCGGCGGCCGCTTCTACTACTGGGTCCAGGATTTCTACAGCCTGGCCGTGGATCAACTGCTGCGGAAAAAAATCCCCGTGGCCGGCCGCTGGATCGGGGCCTGGTACCGGCGGCTCGACCGCAAGCAGTTCGAGCGCAGCTCCCGGATCGTCACGATCACCGGCGACTTTGGACCGATCCTCACCGCGAACTTCGGCGTTCAGCCCGACCGCATCTCCGTCGTGCCGAACTGGGCGGTGATCGAGGAAATCCCGCGCCTGCCGAAAGCCAACGACTGGTCCGCCCGCCACGGCCTGGCCGACAAGTTCGTGTTCCTCTACTCCGGCACCATCGGGATGAAGCACAACCCGGCGATGATCCTGGAGCTGGCCAAGCGCTTTAAAGACGATGCAGCCGTCGAGGTCGTGGTCGTTTCCGAAGGCATCGGCGCCGAATGGTTGCGCAAGGAATCCGCCGCGGCCGGTGTCACCAATCTGCGCCTGCTGCCCTATCAGGACTTCGCCGACCTGCCCGCCGTGATGGCCACCGGCGACGTCCTGCTGGGCATCCTGGAAGAGGAAGCCGGCACCTTTTCCGTGCCGTCCAAAACCCTCAGCTATCTCTGCGCCGGCCGCCCGCTGCTGCTGGCCGTGCCGCCCGCCAATCTCGCGGCCCGCATCACCCGCGACGAGTCGGCCGGCCTGACCGTCGCGCCAAATGACCTGGAAGGATTCGTCGCCGCCGCAAAGCAACTGCGCGGGTCGGAGACACTTCGTCAGCAGCTCGGCGAAAATGCCCGCGCCTATGCCGAGCGGACCTTCCCGATCAAGAAGACCGCCGCCATTTTCGAGCAGATCCTTTCCCGCTGATCCGTTTGTTCGCCACCACTGCCACAGCCGTCCCTGAAGAAGTCGCCGTCCCCCGCGCCCGCGAAGCGGTCTGGGTCGAGCGGCTGCTGTGGCTGTTCATGCTCTCCTTCGCCTTCGACTATCGCGCGGGCGAGTCCCGCCAGCAGGGCGCCGGCGCGGGCCTCGACCAGCTCCTCTTCCTGGTCATGGCGGCCACCTCATCGGGCGGCATTCTCTTTCTCGGCCGCCGTTTCCTGACCGTCCGTCCGGGCGCCTGGTTCATTATTCTGTGGGGGGTGTTCCTGACCTACATGATCTCAAACGCACTGCTGCAGGGTGTGGCCCCGGCGCGCTGCTTCCGCATCCTGCTGCCGCTGGCGCTGTGCTTCGCGGCGATGGTCAACTGCCACATCGCCGGGTGCGTCGGCATCCGCCCGTCGAAGATCGTCGCCCCGGTCTTCTTCGCCGCCTGCACCAACATCGTCTGGCGCATCGTGCAGGGCCTGCTCTTCAAAGGCATCACCCTGGAGACCTCGCGCTTC
>JAQGPE010000567.1 GCA_028293225.1 Akkermansiaceae bacterium
ATGGACCCCGTTTTCGGTGGGGCCTGATGGGCCGGGGTGGAAGTCAGCGGGGAACGATGGTGGTTCCCAGCAGGAGGTCCGGCAGGGCGCGCTGCGGCCTGAGGTAGGCGTGGATACCGGCCGCGGGGATGCCGGTGGCGGTGGCGATCAGCAGGACGATTGAGGCAGGAGAGGGATGACCGGCATCCAGGGAATCGACGAGGACTTCGAGGCTGACCAGGATAGCCGCCGGAATCAGGGCGACGAGCAGGGCGCGCAGGAAGGCCAGCCAGCGGGGAGCGGGGCGCCCCGAGCGGGAGAGCAGGACCAGCCCGTAGAGATGCAGGCCGGGAGGAACTCCTGTCGCCAGGGTCCACAGGATGCTGCCGAGGCTGCCGGCGACCAGCAGCAGCAGGAAGATGGTGAAGGCGGCGAGGACCCGGAAGGCGAATTCGCTGGAAATGCCCGGAGGAGGAGGGGGATTCTGCAGATCTCCCGAAGGTGCGGAAGAGTCCACCGAAACAGATACCGACAGCGGGCGATCCGGGCCGTTGGCAATCTCCTCCTTGAATTTCTGCTGGAAGGTGGCGCCGATCAGTACGGCGATGGCCAGGGCAAGCAGCGGCCAAAGAGCCAATGTGACCAGCCTGCGACGGCGGGTGAGGGAGGCGGCCTGGGCCATTGCGGCGCGCAGATTTCCCTCCACCATGCGGGCGGATTCCAGCCGCTCGCGGGAAAAGATTTCCAGCAGGTTCACGGCGTGCATCGGTTGTCCCGGTGCGAGGCAGGCGCGGCCGATCTGAGCGAGGAATCTCTGGAGGGCGGCGGCATCATCCAGCGGCTGGCCTGGGTTGCCCTCCGTGAGCGGGAAATCCACCCAGATCGCGTGGCCCTGGCTGGTGATCCAGACCTGGTCCAGGCTGATCGACGGGGGGCGGGTGCCGCCGTGGCCGCACGCTCCGTATTCCGTCGTGAGGTCGAGCATCCAGCGCCGGACATGGCTCCATGACTGACGGCCGTCGGCGAGCTTTGCCAGGGGCTGGCCGGGGGGAGCTTCGAAGGCATCCCAGTTTTCGCCGGGGGCGCGCAGTCCCTGCAGCCAGCGCAGACGTCCGGGGCGGTTGAGATTTCTGCGCGGCTCCTGCAGCGGGGGCGTGCCCTCGACCTGCTCCACGATCCATACGGATCTCCGCAGCACGCTGTCCCAGCCCAGCACGATGGAGTCGTGACGCTCGATCACGGCAAAGGGCCCGATGCGCTCCGCCCCTTCTTCCGGCGGGGCGGTCAGGATGGCGGAGCCCAGCGCCGGACTGTCCTCCTCCGCAGGCAGAGCAACCACCCGGGTTCCCGACACGAGATCCTGGAGCATGGCATAACCCGTCTTCCGGCGCATGGTGACAAAGAGCACGATGAAAAGAAGGGAGCTGAGATAGTCTCCGGGCGACGTGACCGACCCATCGGCCAACCTCGTGTGCCACTGGCTGGCGATCACTGCCGGAATGATCCAGTGGGCATGAAAGGTCAGCGATCTCACCAGCGCGCGGCCCATGCCCGGATAGCCGCCGGTTTTGCGCGCAACTCTCAGACCGCAGAAAACCTTGCCCGGCGTGGTCCCCCAATAGCCTTCGCAGACGGTGAAATAGCCCACGGAGAAGATCATGCCCGCCAGCCATTCGAAAAAGGCCGGCCACGCCGGATTGTTGGGCCACGACTGCCCGGGGTTGCGGATGCCGGCGATCAACCAGAGAAAGGCCGCCAGGAAGATGTCGACACTGCCGGCGACCAGGCGCAAGCCCGGCAGAGCGGGCCGGCCGGGATCGATGAGGAAGGGCTCCAGTGCTGCGCGCAGGGCGGGGTAGGTCGCGTAGCGCTTGGTTTTGTCACGCTCGAGGCAGCGCATGATGACCCGGGCGAGAGGGGCCGGGATGTCCCTGCGGAGTGAGCGTGGATCGGCCGGGCGGCTGGTCAGTACGGAGGCGATCAGGGCCACCAGCGTCTGCTCCTCGTGGGGGCATGCCCCGGTGAGGAGGTAGTAAAGGGTGGAGCCGACCGAGTAGATGTCGGCCCGCTGATCGAGGTCCTCTCCACGCAACTGCTCCGGCGCGGCGAAGGCGGGCGTGCCCAGCACGGTGCCGCTCTGGGTGAGGGAATTCTCAAGTTGCGCGAACGTGGAGATCGACAGGCCGAAGTCGCCGACCTTCACCACGCCGTCGGCGGAGATGAAGCAGTTCGCCGGTTTCACATCGCGGTGCAGGACTCCCGCGGCGTGGGCGGCTTCCAGCCCGGCGATGATCTGCAGGGTGGCATCGATGGCGGCGGCGACGGGCATCGGTCCGTCGCGCTTCACCCGGTCGGCCAGCGTGCCGTCGTGGAGCAGCTCCATGGCGATGACCGGCGTGCCTTCGAAGTCTTCCGCGGAAATCACGCCGACGACATTGGGGTGGCGCACCGATGCGGCGATCTGGCCTTCCCGCAGGAAGCGGCTGCGCAGCTCCGGGCTGTCCAGCATCTGGCCGAGCACCTTCAGCGCGACGCGGCGGCCGCTGCCTTTCTGCTCCGCCTCGTAGACCGAGCCCATGCCGCCCTTGCCCAGCAGGCGCAGGATGCGGCAGGAGCCGAACTCCAGCGGCTCCCCACCGGTTGAGGGCAGGCCTTTGTCGGTGAAGCCGAAGGTCGAGTTCGCCAGGCCGAGCTTCAGCAGGCACTTCGGACACAGCCCTCCGGTATCGACCGAGTCGACCGGGGTTCCGCATTCGAGGCACTGGAGGGATGAAGTCATGGGCTGGCGTTCATCCCTTCCAAACGGAAAGTCGCAGCGAGGTTACAGGCGATCAGAGGGACTCGATCAAAAACCGGAGTTCCTCTTCAATGTCAGCCGGATCCGCCACCGTCTCGGCGACTTCGCTGCGGAGCGTGGCGCGGTAGCGGTCGCGCAGGCGGTGCACGGCAGTCTTCAGCGCGCCCTCCGTCATGCCAAGCCGCGCGGCCAGTTCCAGATAGGGGAGATCCCGGGAGCCGGCCAGGGTCGGGCGGAGGGTGTCGAAGAGTTCGCCCTTTCCCCCTGCCAGGTATTCCTGGCGGAGCCGCAGCTGGGTGCGCTCCAGCAGGGTCAGTGCCCAGCGCCGGTCATAGAGACGGTCAGGGGACAGTGAATCCTTTGGCTCCAGAGCGTAGCGCTCCTCAGCGGACTGGGCGTCCAGCGCGACCGGAGTCTGGCCGCCGCCGCGCTTCTGGGCGTTGGCCTTTTCCCGCTCGTGGCTCATGAAGTTTTTCAACGCGGCGAGGAGGAAACTGCGAAAGGTCCCGAGCCCCTGATCCACTTTGGCGAGCGCGCCCTTGTCGATCAGATGCAGGAAGAAGCCTTGGGTCGCGTCTTCCGCATCGTGGGGCGAGGAACCGGTGCGGCGTACGAAGGCATAGAGCGGATACCAGTAGGCCTGGCAGAGTTTTTCCAGAGCCAGGCGCGCCGAGGAGTCCGTGCCGGCGGCTTTCCTCACCAGGCTCCACTGGGTCTGGGCAAAGCGGGGGTCGTTCGGTTTCCGGTTCGCGGGAAGCTCCATTGCCGCGCACCCTGCCAGAATGGTGGGGCCACTCCAGCCTCATTTGAAAACGTGCAGTTTGATACCGTGAGGGTGCGGGGCGCGATGCGAGCGCCCGGAACCGGTATCCCGGCGAGGGCGGGAATCAGCCAGCCAGCAGGGTTCGCTGGTTTTGGTACAGGAGTTGCGAAGGGGGCTGCTCAACCGCCTTTCATCCCATGATTCCATCGACCCGCTCCAGATTGACCGCCGTGATGGCGTGCTTCGCCCTCGGCTGCAGCTTTGCCCACGCTGCCGAAGTCTATGCCGGCAAGATTCCTCAGGGGGAATTCATGAAGTTCAACAAGGCCGCCGCCGAGCAGGTCAAGGCGATCAAGGTCACGGATCAGGCCCTTTCCGAGGAAGACCAGACCCTGCTCACCGAGATCGCGACCGGCGGCATGATGCAGTTGGAAACGAGCAAACTCGCCGTTGGCAAGAGCAGCAGTCCCGAGATCAAGGTCATCGCTCAGGCGGAACTCGATGAGCAGGCCGGGCTCGGTGAAAAGCTCAAGGAAATCGCCGCGGCGAAGAAAGCGAAACTGCCCGCCGGCATCGACGAGAAAGCCAAGAAGATGGTGGCGGACCTGG
>JAQGPE010000573.1 GCA_028293225.1 Akkermansiaceae bacterium
TGCAATTCCCGGCGCGGCGGGGTGAGGAGATGCTTCGCACCGGCCCGCCCCGCGAGGGTGGCGCCCAATGCCAGGAGCAGCAGCAGGACGGCGAACAGGATCAGGAGGACACGAAAACGCTTCATCAGGATGGGGTCATTCGGTCCGCTCGATCACCGGGTGACGGTCGTCGAGGGTCTTCAGAAGAAAGGCGCAGATGTCGGCGTAGAGGCCATCGGCCGCGGGATTTTCTCCCAGGATGGAGGAATGGTCGGCGCCGGGAACCATGCGGAAGCTCTTCCGGGCATCAGGCAGAGCCGCGAAGATCCGGCGCGCTTCATCCACCGGCACGGCCGTGTCCTTTTCGCCATGGGCCAGGAACACCGGCACGTGGACCTTGGCGGCGAAATCGACCGGGCGGATCGCGGACGGCCAGTAGCCTCCCCGGCTGCGGATGCCCAGGCAGTAGCCGGAATCGACCAGCGGAGACAGAAACCGGGCCTGACGGGGCAGTCCGCCGGCAGCCAGGTTTTTCACCAGCACGTCCAGCGAGCCGAAGGCCGAGACGCTGACCAGTCCGGCCCACTGGTTGGGATGCAGCGCGGCGGCGCGGAGAGCCATCGCGCCGCCCTGGGAAAAGCCGAATAGAAAAGAGGGCGCCGGGGGAAAGGCAAAGCGCTGGCTGGCGTCGCTCAGGATCCGCGACACCAGCGGCGCTTCGGTTGCCCCGAAGGTGTCGAGCGGAGCGGGATTTTCGCCGTGAGCGGGTAGATCCGGCAGGATACAGCGGAACCCGGCGGCGCAGAGCCGCTCGCAGATGGGCAGTTGATCCTCCTTGCGGGCGCTGAGGCCGTGGAGCAGGACCACGGTCCCGGCGGTGCTGCCCCAGGGGGGGAGGGTGACGCGGCGCTTTTCGAGCTCGGCGCGGAGATGGTCGCCGTTTGTGGCCGCGCTGGGGTTGGTCACGGGAGTGACCAGCAGGCACGGCGTGTCGTCCGGCCCGGTGTATTTCGTGATCTGCAGGCCATGGCGGGCGGGATCGGCCAGCATGGCGGCAAATTCCGGCCGTAGCGCTTCCCGCCGCGGCGAGACCAGTCCTTTGGAGCGCGACCAGCCAAGCCCCATCAATCCCAGCGCGGGAAGGAGGACGGCGGCGGCCAGGCCGGTGAGCAGAAGGCGGGGGCGCTTCATCGGGAAGTCGCTATAGGGGCTCAATGGCAGATATTTTCAAGATCGCGTTTGCAACACACGGTTACTAGGCGTAGGGGAGGGGCATGACGCTGCTCGCCGAAGAATCCGCCGTAATGTCAAAGACCCGCGAACTTTGCGAGGCCATTGCCAGTGACACCCGCTTTGCCCAACTGCAAAAGAACGTGGAGCGCTTCCTGGATAACGATGCCGCCCGCATGATGTACCAGGGGGTTCACGAGCGCGGCGAAGAGCTGCACCAGAAGCAGCACGCCGGCATCACCCTCTCCGCCGCGGAAATCAAGGAGTTCGAAGCCGCCCGCGAGGCGCTGATGAAAAACGACGTGGCCCGCGCCTTCATGGACGCCCAGGGCGAGCTGGAAGAACTCCAGCGCACGATCAGCAAGCACATCGGCATGACCCTTGAGCTCGGCCGCGTGCCTGAAGCGGAAGACTTCGCTGAAGCCGACGGCGGCGGTTGCTGCGGCGGTGGCTGCGGCTGCGCCCACTAATCCCTCGGATCCTTTTCAAAATGGAAAAACCGCGCGGTGTGAGCCGCGCGGTTTTTTGTTTGGGGTGGGATAGGAGAGCTTGGATGCGGCCGGGCCGCGGAAAGGATCATTGACCATTCAGGCGCTGAACCAGCTGGGGCGGCAGCACGTTGCTGTTCTTCGCGATCCAGGTGCGGGCGGAGGTGGCGTCGTCCTTCATCCAGCGGCTGACCTCACGCCAGTAGTAGCCTTCACGGGCCTTGGCGTCGGAAATGTTCGAGACGAAATCGAGCGAGGCCTGCGGGGACTTGCCGTAGCTTTCCTCGACGAAAATCCGCCGCGCGCCATCGAGGTCCGGGTCATTGCCCAGACCGGCCAGCCACTTGGCGGCCTGCTGCGGATCCTGTTGCGCGTATTGCCGGGCGACGCCCTCGGCGGCTTCGGTCTTGGTGTTCTGCGGCAGGGATTCCACCCAGGCCTTCGCAGAGTTGAGGTCAGTGCGGGCCCAGGCGTCGGAAACGGTCTCGGAGACATCCCGGCGGGTGTTCACGTCGGTGATCGCGGCGTTCCACTGGCCGGCCCGTGCGGGGTCGAGATTGGTCAGGTCGCGCGCCATCAGGTTTTCAGCGCGGCCTCTCAGTCCGCCGTCGCCCACCCCGGAGATCCAGTTGGTGGCGTAGTCGAAGCCGTATTGCATCACGTAGGGCTGCATGGCCCCCAGCGCGCGATCCCGCGTGTCGCCCTCCATTTTGGTCAGGTAGTCGCGGGCCAGTTCCGGGTTGGTGGCGGCGATGCCGCGGGCGGCGCCGAGCTGCCAGTTGTTGACCTTGCCTTCGTCGGGAGCGGCCAGCGCCCAAGCGAAGGCCGACTCGGGGTCCTTCGAAGCCCAGGTCGAGACGGCGGTCTCGCGCTCCCAGTCGTCCGCGCCCTTTTGCTGCAGGAAGCCGACGGCGGCCAACGGATCGCGCTCAGCCCAGGCCTGGAGGATCAGGGAGCGCTCGGAGCCATGGAGATTGGCGCCCGGCATGTCGCGCATGCTGCCGTAGACATCGCCGAACTGGTCGGTCGGCAGGCGGTCGAGGAAAGCGAGCAGCTTCTGGGTCCGCTCCAGCCGGGAGGCGGACTCCATGATCGCCTGCAGGTCGGCGGCGGTCTTTTCCGGGGAACTGCGGGCCGTGGCGCTCCCCTTGCGGCGCGCCGCCCGCTCAGAGAGGCTGCCGCCTTCCCCCGGCCCGGAGCGGTCGGATCCGGCGGCTGCCGCGGAGTTGTCGGTCGATCCGCCTCCGCCGTGGGCGCTGCTGGTGCGGCCGATCATGATGCCGGCCGCGAGAGCGAGCACGAGGCCACCGGCGCTGAGCGACCAGGAGGGAAGCGAAGGAGACTTCATGTGCGTAGAAACGCGGACACGGAGAACCTTTTTTCAAACAATCGGAATCAAACAGCTCAGCCGCCTAGAAACCCCGGTCGGCCACTTCCAGTCCGCCGGTGCGGCGGTGGCGCAGGATGAAGCTTTCGCGGGTGGCTTCCCCCCTGGCAGCCGGGCCGTATTCCACGGTGACGTGAACCACTCCGGCCTGGCTCTCGATCTTCACGATCCGGAAGATCGGCTCCTTGCGCAGGCGCAGGAAGCAGAACAGCGGGACGTCCGGGTGGCTGGCATTCCACAGCCACTGGGCGGGAAAGAAATCCGGCACCTCCGAAAGGGCGTGCAGCACCTGGCGGACCCGCCTCTCGCCATGACGGGCGCTGAGGCGTGAAGCCATCTGGCGGGCCAGGATGCCCTCCCACCAGGCGGCGAGGGGATTCTCGTGCGCTTCCACCACCTCCTCGATCAGGCCTTTCGCGTGAAAGGACATGGCCGCGTGCAGTTGCTCGCGGGAGATCAGGCCGGACTCGAAGTCCTCGAACAGCTGCGGAGGGGTGCGGAGCATGACTCGGAGCAGCTTACCCTGCTTTGACTCTTTCGCGAATCGCCAGGGCGATTTGTTGGAAAGCCGCGGAAACCGGGTGCTCGGCCGGCGGGATCAGCGCCACCGGGGTGCCGGCGTCGCCACGCTCGCGGGTCTGCGGATCGATCGGGATCTGGGCCAGCAGCGGGACCTTCAGGGTCGCGGCCTCACGGACGCCGCCGCCTTCTCCGAAGAGATAGTAACGCTGGCCGTGATCGCACTCGAACCAGGCCATGTTTTCCACCAGCCCGAGGATCGGGACATTGACCTTCGCGAACATCGACACCGCCTTGCGGGCGTCGATCAGCGCCATTTCCTGCGGAGTGGTCACGATGATGGCGCCGTCGACGGCGACGGTCTGGACGATGGTCAGCTGAATGTCCCCGGTCCCGGGGGGCAGGTCGAGAATCAGGTAGTCAAGCTCGCCCCACTCCACCTGACGCAGGAACTGCTGGGTGTAGCGGGTCGCCATTGGGCCGCGGACGATGACCGGCGAGCGGTCCTCGAGCAGCAGGCCCATGGACATGATGACGATGCCGTGGGCTTCGATCGGGATGATCTCGTCCTTGGCGTTGGCCATCGGCTTTTCACGGCTGCCGAACATCTGGGCGACCGAGGGCCCGTAGAGGTCACAGTCGCAGAGACCGACCCGCGCGCCTGACTTGGCCAGGGCGACCGCGAGGTTGGCGGCGACGGTGGATTTTCCCACCCCGCCCTTGCCGGAGGCGACCGCGATCACCCGCTTGACGCCGGGAATGGAGGATTTGCCGGTGACGGCTTCGGCGGCCTGGCCGGGCGCGTCCTTGATTTCGATTTCGATTTTCACCGGGCCGGTGTCCAGAACTTCTTCCAGCACCGTGTGGCAGTCCTTGAAAATCTGCTCGGGAACCTTGGGATCCTTGGTCTGGATCTCGATGCGGACCAGGGTCCCGGCTTCGCTACACTGGATGTCCTTCACCAGGCCGAAGGAGACAATGTCCCGGGAGAATCCCGGGTAGCGAACATGGCGGAGAGCTTCGCGGATGAATTCAGGAGACACGGCGGCCGAAGGGAACTCCCCGTCCTCCGTCTGTCAACCGGCGGAATGGTGAAATGCTCAATATCCGGCACGCGTAGTGCTCAGGGCGGATGACGGCAAGAATGCCGGAAACGAGCGCAATAATGAGCGGAAGTGAGTGTCGCACCCCGGAGATGACAGGATTTGCTTGCAAAATTTCTGTCAACGTGAGGAAAAAAGTAGGTGCCGACTAAACCGTTCAAGAATACATTGGCGTTACATTGTGCTTCCAAACCGTAGCGATTTCGTCGAGAACTCGCCCCGGCAACGCCAAAACCCCAAATTCCATGAATCGTGCATTTCTCCAATCGGCCCCTCCTCCAGATGGGGCGCTCCGCGCCCAGGCCGCGGGGATTCCGGCTCCGAGTATCGGCTCACGATCTTCCAGAAGGAGGGCAAGACTTTGAAACTTAAATCCCTACGCACCCTGAAATCCATGAAAAAGAGATTCATGCCCCGGAGGAAGGATGGGTTCACGCTGATCATCACGATCATGCTGATGACCATGCTGACGCTCCTGTCGATCGGGATGCTGACGCTCGGGGCGGTGACGCTCCGGGGTGGCAGTGTTGCCGAAAACAAGCGCACGGCGAATGCGAACGCGCAGATGGCGCTCATGTTCGCGATCGGAGAATTGCAGAAGCAGCTCGGCGACGACCGCCGGGTCACCGCCGACGCCTCGATCCTGAAGAGCGGCTCCTCCACCACCGAGGCTGCCCAGGCTCACATGGTGGGGGTCTGGACCTCGGACAATCCGTACGCGGAGACCACCACCCAGGTGGCCAGCATTTCCGCGCCGAAATATGACAAAACCACTACTTTCAAAAAGTGGCTGATTTCGAGCCCCAAGCCTTCCGAAACTGAAGAACTCAATTTCGGAACCGGCGGCGCCCCTTCCGGCCCGACGCTCTTCAGCACCGAAATGGATGGCTATGAGATCACCAGCGAGCCGGTGCCGATCCTCTCGGGCGATAACAAGCAAGGTGCTTTTGCCTGGGCCGTCTCGCAGGAAAACACCAAGGCCAAGATCAACGTCGGCACTGACTTCGATCGCAGCACTTACAACATGTCCGTTCAGGCTCCGACTCGGCCGGATCTGAAGGTGGGCCAGGTCATCAAGAAGCAGCCGACCGATGGCTGGGTGGATCGAAACGGCAAGGTCATCTCGATGTCCCAGGCGGTTCTCGACCCAGGCTTCGGGATTGAAAAGGATCAGTTGAAGACCCTCGGCCCCGACTACACCGCCACGGCACAGGGCGTGCTTGCGGACGTGGCCAAAGGCCGTCTGAAGACCGACCTTTCCCTGGCCTTCGAGATGTCGCAAAGCGACTACAAGAAGTCGAAATGGGGCGCCATCAACAACCCCTTCGCGGAGGGCGCTTTCGGCGATACTCCTCTCTTCACCCCGAATACGGGAACCGGCTCCCCGCTGACCTACCCGGTCAACTACGGCGCAGTCACTTATCAGGAAGTCTTCTTCGCTTCCGCTCCGCCGACGTTCGGGACGCTGCGGTCCTACTACCGCATGTATCGCCACCTTTACAACGCAGGAGGCGGTGGTTCGGTCACAGCCTTCCAACGTCCGCAGGCGTCCAACTACTGGACCGCTACCGGCGGCTATCCTGCCCAGATCCCGACCGATGGCGGCGGCAATAACACCTCTGTCGGGCCGATCCTTGACCGTATGCTGATGGTGCTTTGCGAATATGTGACCCCGAGCGGTCAGGCCGCGATCGTCATCAGTCCAATCATCACGCTCTGGAATCCGTACAATACCGGGATCGATGTAGACGGCATGGTGGCCTATCCTTTCATGGATATACCGAGCTTCTATACGTTCTACAAGAATGGCGTCCCCGACCCTGCAGGCGAAAGAGTCATGTCGCAGCTCTGCGGCCTGAATATTAAAAACAATTTCGAAGGTCGTCAGCAGGAGCCTTACTTCTATTGTCAAATCACCAACGATGGTAGTGCCACCATGGGCACCCCGATCCATTTCGCCGCGGGCGAGGTGAAGGTGTTTCAGCCGGTTTCTTCCACACCGGTGCTCTTCAATCGAGGTCAGGCTCTTAGCCCGAATGCACCATCTCGTGTGATTCCCATGATGCCGGTAACGGCCTCTGCGCCGGTCACGAAAGTGCGCGGCGGCATCGCCTATGCGATAAATCAGGCGATGCAGGGCGGCGCTGGCCTCACGGTTGGGCGATCCGATACTCTCCAGCTCAAAATCGACTTCCGAGTGGGCTCGGGTAGTGACTATCGCTACGGCATTGCTCTTGAAGATTCCACGCGCATCCGCAATAAGTATGCAAACAACATCGAGAAGGCTGCGCGGTTCTGGAATGAGATTCACGTGCTCCCGAACCCATCTGCATTCATCCCTATCACCTCGCCAAACCTGCCTTCCGGTCCGATGACCACCCAACCGCAGGTGGTGACAGTGATTGAAAGCTATCACCGCACCGAGCTGCCGACCACCGGGACAACCACCACGGCCGACCTGCTGCTGAGTTCCAACCCGCGGCAGCGCTACCAGCACCCGAACCTGGCTCCGACGACGACCTTCAAGAACGGCACCGGTCCTCACTACGAGACCCACATGCGCCGTCTCTCCAGCTTCGCCGACCTGAACCTCCAGACGAGTGCGGACGGCACGCGTTCCTACTATGGAGCTTCGAACAATTCGAGCTCCGGCAAGGATTACCTCTCGCTGTTCGATTTGCCGCGCGAGCCGCAGATGTCGATCGGCGCTTTCCAGAATGCCGAGCTTACCGATTTG
>JAQGPE010000301.1 GCA_028293225.1 Akkermansiaceae bacterium
CGAGCGGCAGGAGTCCAAGGTCCAGAGCGCTTTGCAACACGCGACACTCCTCCGCGGTTTCGAAGCGAAAGTAATCGATCCGCTCGGCCACCCCGGGAACTAGGCTGAGATCCACCACATCGTTGGGATGGACCCCCGAGAACGCGATGCGCAACCGGGGATGCTCGTCGACCAGTTTCGCCACCGCGTTCAGGATCCAATCCATCTCCGGAGCCGCCCACCCCGTGAAGCCGAGGTAGAGGGCATCCGGTTTGAGACCGAGTTGCGCCCTGGCCGCGGCGCGCGTAGGCGGATCAGAAGGAAGGCAGCCGTTGTGTAAGAGCTCCACCCAGCGCGCGCCCCGCTTCGTGGCGAGCAACGCCAACTCCTGACTGATGGCCGTGACCAGATGGGCGAAGCGCGGGAGATGAAGCTCAGTCCACTGAGCGAGTTTCCCCAGAATGAGGTCCTTGAACGTGCGCTGCAGCAGCAGGGAGGAGTGTTCGTTCAGCAACAGGTCATCCCAGTCGTAAGCGAACAAACTCGCCCGGCGGGTCTTTCGCAAACGCAGCCACGACCAGGCGGCGTTTGGAAACGGCTGGAAGAGATGAAAAACATCCGCTTCCGGAGCGCTCCGCAAGTGCCGATAAAGGAGATTCATCGGATTGCTCGAAAAATAGAGCCAGCGGTTGCCGGGAAAGGACGGGGCCAGGATGTACTCCACCCGGTCCCTGGTTTCGCTCTTCCAGCCAAAGCGATGAGAAGCCTGGCTGAGCACCGTGACGGTGTGCCCGCGCCGCTGCAGACACACCGCGAGATTGTGGTAACGGAAATAGGTTCCCGTCTTCTGATCCGCGCTTACAACAAAGACAATGCGCAGGTGCGGATCGGTCGAAGCACTCACGGATTGGCAACCGTGAGCGGTTCCGCTTCCGCACGATACTCGGGCTGTGAGGCACGCCAGCGCCGCCAAAGCAACGGCATGCCTCGACTATACATGAGGTGGCGGACCGGACCGGTGAAATGACGCAAACTCAATTTTGGGTAGTCGACATCCGGTTCAAAGTAGAATTGCCGCTGCGGCGAGACAGAGTATGTCTCGCGCGGCAAAGGGAGGGCGCCGGCCGCATGCATCAGCGCCGCCAGCACCATGGTATCGGGAAACCAGCTCGCGATGCCATCGGAGTGTTCGAGGATCTCCTCCGCCAATTTCAAATCGAGGGCGCCCTGTGGAATGAGCAGCAGCCCGACGTTGATGGTTTCTGCATATCCAAGCCCGAGCCGCTGAATCGCGGCGAGGACCGCGGGCTCGAGCGAGACTCCGCCAACCTCCTGAAGATAGAGGCCGGGGTGGTTCGCCAGATCCATCGCCATACTCACCTCCTTGAGCGGGGCGAAAGCCAGGACGTCATTATCGCTAAAGAGGATGGCGCCGTCTTTATGCAGGGCAAAAATAGAAGCCAACTTCCTGCCCATCGGATGGGCCCGGCTCAGCTTCTCCATGTGTGGACATTCGGCCGCGACGCGCGCCACCAACTCACGCGTTGGCACCAGCCGGCAACCGGGAAAACTCCGGGTCAACAAGGTTGCTTGGTCGAACGGCAAATCGCCATCGACCGCAAACGTAAGCCCCATCGTCGGCAGGTGCGCGAGCAGGCTGCGGGCGGTCCAGGCTGCATCGCCCACGCTATTCGGCGTCGTCAGCACCACGAGGGTCACAGCGGCCTCAGCTATCTTCACCGGGGGAAGCGCAAACACCCGCTGCCGGATCGGATAGGGCCGGTTCCGTTCCCACCACCAGATGGGACGAGTCGTGAGTTTCCGAAGGATCATCTAATTCCCTGCCTCCTCTCGGGGTGGCACGAGATCGACCGGAGCGATGGACCGACGCCGGCCATCCAGCAGCCCGCGCACGACGTCTGGTCCAGCGAGCGAGGCCCCCACGCGCACCCACAGACCGGCGGGAACCGCGCGCCATCCAGCAGTGCGCACGAGCGTGGCCACATGCTGCCGCAGCACGGCAAATCGGTAGTGCCCGAAATCGTTGAGGCATTCGATGCGCATTGCCTCGATAAGTAAACGGCGAGCCTCCGGAGGAGTCCCCGCATGATCGTGAACGAAGCGATAGATCTCAAAGGCCTCCGCTTGCGCGATATCGACCTGCCGGGAGGATTTCGCACCGGCATGGCGACGAAAGGAGGCACTCAGTCCGGCGACTTTCAGGAACTTCTTGCGATCAAGGAAAAGACGCCAGAAGAACTCGTAATCCATGTAGTGGCGCAGCTCTTCTTTCAACCTCCATCCGCCCTCGAAAATGGACCGCCGGAAAAAGGCCGATTCACTGTTAAAGCTCGGCCAGGGGATCATCGCCGCGAAGGTCGGCGCTTCATTGTTTCGGGTGAAAAGAAATCCTCCCTGTTCATCAACGTAATCCTTGTCGCCAAAAAAAACATCGTTGTCCGGGTGCAGCGCCGCCTGCTCGCCGACCAGACGAAAGGCCGCCGGATGATAGAAATCGTCGGAGTTCTGCCAGCCGACAAACTCACCTCGCGCCAGGCCAAAGCCTCGATTGAGCGCTTTGGTCTGCCCGCCATCCGGCTCGCTCACCCAAGTAGCCAGCCACGGCTCATACTTGCGCAGAACCAGCCGGGTCTCGTCGGTGCTACCACCGTCCAGCACGAAGTACTCGACCTGCGGGTAGCCTTGCAGGAGAACGGAGCGGAGACATTCTTCGATGTACGGCCCTTGGCCAAAGGAAGGCGTGACGATCGTGATCACCGGCCACGGCGAGCCATCCGGCCGCAGTGGAGGGAGTTGCGGGGTCTCGACCGTCCACGGCCAACCCGTCCGTCCGGGCGGCGGCGGGGGAAGTTCCGCGAGCGTCGGACACCGGATCGCCTGACCGGTGCCGCCACGAGTCGGCGTGGCGTCCGCCGTCTCTTCAGGAATGGCCAAAGCTGAGGACATTATTCCGGCAGGAGCTACCTTGGGGCCAATCCGGCCCCCGATTGCTCTCGCTCCAACTCATCGAAGGCCATCGCCTGGCCATTCTTGGCGGCGCGATAGAAACGCCGATCTCTCGGGTTCAAGCTCAGCTCATGTTTCCGATCGCGCAGCCAGTGCATCCACGTGGTCGGCGGCCGGTCGGTGCGATCTCCACGAATCGCGCGTAGCATGACCGTGGAGTAGTTGATCCCCTCCACCAAGCGGGCGAGGTATTCTTCCGTCACGCGCACGGCGGAAATTAGGTGCGTCAGTCGCAACCCTGGAAAAAGCCCCGTCCCCATACCGATGTCGCAGGCCGTATAGGCCAGATCGCAATCACCCGCCGAAATGACACCCTTCCCTTGACGGCAAAGCTTGAGCCGCTTCGGCTCCTTCTCCGTCTTTGCGACATACGCCTCGGCGACGGGGCGGCGGATGCACATCCCGGCTCCCGGAGGGGTGGTCACGTCCTGATAAATCAAGTTCGACCATTGCGCCTGGCTGACCGAGCGGATCGCCAACAAATTCCACCAAGGCTTCGTCCACTCCTCCGGGGTCGCTTCAAATTCCGGCGCGATGTGTCCGCCCCAGACGCCCAGGTTTGGGAAGCGCACCGCGATGCCCAAGGCTTGCTCGAGATAATCCGGCGCGAGGACGTTGTCGTCGTCGACGTTCACGATGAGATCCGCCTTGGCGATGCGAAAACCGAGCCGCCGCGCGACCATTACCCCCAGCACGTCCTCGCGAAAATGCCGGCCCTGCGGATGCCAGGAGAGGTCGTGCTGGCCGGCGAGGGGCGGATCGCTGCCATTGTCGATGACCAGCAATTCCCAGCGGTCGTAGGGCAGCGCTTGCGCCCGCAGTCCGGCCAGCGTCCGGCGCAGGTATTCCGGACGCGGATTGTGCGCAGGCAGGATTACAGTGAGATCCATCGAGTTCGTCATGTGCTCCGGCCGGCGCCGGAGCGCCCGCCTGTGCGGATTACCCCAGTGGCCCGGCCGGCTTGCGAGCGACGGCCACGAGATTGTCCGAAAAGCGGCGGCCCTTGAGCAGTCCTCCCGAAATCGCCTGCCAGGTCAGCCGCCCCAGTTTGGGGATGCCGCCGGAGGGAACGAAGTTGAACGAAATCTCTTTGAAGCCGGCTTCGGTAAGGATGCGGCGCAGGTCAAGTTGGAGAAGGGCGGTAATGTGGGCCGGATAATTTTGATGATTGAACGCGGCGAAGTGTCCCTGAAAAACCAGGGAAAGCAGGGAGCGCCAGCTTTCGCAATTGGGGGTGCTCAGGATCAGCGTCCCGCCCGGTCGCAAAACACGGAACCACTCGCGGCAGATGGCGCGTGAATTCTCCAAGTGCTCGATCACCTCGGATGAGGTCACGACATCGAAGCTGGAAGGCTCGACCGGCAACGGCAGATTGAGGTCGCACGCGATCCACTGGATAGTGGCCGGCAAATCGTCCGGCCGCCCCATCAGGTCGGCGCCCATCAGGCAAGGAAAGTCGCCCAGTAGAGAGCAGAGGAGTTGTC
>JAQGPE010000597.1 GCA_028293225.1 Akkermansiaceae bacterium
GCCCGCAGTGCGTGGACGGTGGCATGCTCGAACAGATCGATCTCCCCGTATTTCACGCTCCGCCACAGCCGCTCGATGAAGACGTTGTCCATCCAGCGATGCCGCTTGAACCGTCCCCTCAGCTGCCGGTCAGGCCAAGTTGTTGCTGCATGACGGAGGACAGACTGTAGCAGTTAAAAGCGACGATCTTTCCATTCACGAGGCGGAAAACATCGGCACAAGGGACATCGATTGCCTTGCCCGTGGGAGCGACCGTCCTGGAACCAACGGCCAGCTCACCGTCATGCGTTCCCCGAATTCGATGCTCGACGATCACGACGTCCCCCGTGACGTAAATGCTCGATATCTCGCGGCGCACATCTGAGAAGGCACTTGCGAGGGCGGCAATCGAGTCGCCGATGGCCTTTCCGCGAAATTTCGTGCCCGAAGCCAGATCCCACATGTATCCTTCCTCCGAGAAAAAGGAGACAAACTTCCCGGGATCCAATCCTGGCGGCTCTCCGGCAACGTAGAGTTGTTTGATGATTTCTTCATTGCCGGTGGAGTCCGCGGCGATCCCGGAGGCCTCTGCCAAAGCCTGCGTGTCGATATACTCCCGGATGCTCTTCACCTGGCCATCTTGAACGGTGATGGCGAAGACCCAGTCGTCCTTGAACGTTTTCCCTGTGGCAATGATTCTCCCGCTTGCGAAGCCGACGACCAGAACCCGGTCGCCCTGCGCGATGAATTCGCGGGGCTCTGTGGAAGTTTCCAGCTGCTCGGACTTCTGAAGCAAATCGGCCAACCCCGCGTGCCCCCGGTAAGTGCCGGCCAGCGGCCAGTCCTTGCCCGGAAGGATCCACTCGATATCCCCGGCAGCCACCGCCAGCAAATCTTGCGTATCGCCGCCGCTCAATGCGGCGAAAAATTTCTTCACCGTCTCGACGTTCTCTTGTGCGCTCATCTTTTTTCTCCTCTGTGTTTTCGTTGTTATCTTAGTGAAAGATTGCTCTTCCTGCGAATCCGACCCCGCTGTCGATCACTGTTCCTTCTTGAACAAATCCTCGAAGATGAGCGGGCCCCAAATGTCGCCTCGTGCGTGGACCAGCGCGCCACCCTCGTTGAGTTTTCCCAGCTCGACGGGTGCGAAGCCGAGTTGTTTGGCGAGATCCGCTACGGGAGCGATCGCGTCCTCGTCGTCGCTCGACAAAAAGACGACCCGGTGCCCTCCTGCGACGACCGGATCGGTCGCCAGGGTGGCCGCAGCGAGGTGATTGAAACCTTTCACCAACTTGGCGCCGGTGAACGCCTTTGCGACAAAGGCGGAAGACAGGAGGCCGTCCAGTTCCTCCAGAGGAGCTTGCGAGTTCATCGCATCGATGACCGTCTTGCCTTCCCAATTCGGCAGGGCCTTTGCAACGCTGCCATGCTCCTCGAACCGGACGGCCAGGATGATGGTGTCGGCCTCGAGGGCATCCCGCAGCGACTTGGCGACGATGGTGGGTCCGATCTCCCGGGCCTGCGGCGCCAATGCTTCGGGCGGCCGGCGGCTCGCGACGGCCACGTCGATGTTTTTACGGGCAAAGGCGTGGGCAAGGGCCTGGCCTATCTTGCCGAATCCTACAATTGCATATTTCATAACATTTTCCGATCTCCTGTTAGAATTGGAATTTGAGAAGCGTGGTCCCGGGACTGGCGGGGCGGGAGGGCCAGCTATGGGACCGCGCCGGGGTCAGACCTGCGCCATGCCTCCATCGACGGCGAGATCGATACCGGTGACGTAAGAACTATCATCGGAAGCGAGGAACAGGACCGCGGCCGCGGTTTCCTCGGGCTTGCCTCTGCGGCCGAGCGGAACCTGCGACGCGAAATGCTCTGCCGCCTGTTCCACCTGTTCAGCGGTGAGGCCCGCGTTCTCCAAAGCCGGAGTTTCGATGGGGCCGGGACTCATGGAATTCACGCGAATCTTGCGATCCTTCAGTTCCACCGTCCAGCCGCGAGCGAAACAGCGCACCGCCGCCTTGCTCGCAGCGTAGGCGGTAAACGCCGCGTCTCCCCTCACATTTGCGACTGAGGAGGTCAGGATGATCGAGCCGCCATCTTTGAAAAGGGGGAGGGCCTTCTGCACGGTGAAGAACGTTCCCTTCGCGTTCAGGTCGAAGGTCTTGTCAAAATGAGCCTCGGTCGCTGTTTCGAGCGGCGCGACTTCACCCCAGCCAGCGTTTGCGAAGAGGACGTCGATGTGACCGTGCTTCTCTTTCACGACGGCATAGAGGCGGTCCAGATCCTCCAGGCGCGATATGTCGCCCGCGACCGTCGTGACGTTTCTCCCGATCGAGGCGGCGGCCTCTTTCAGCTCTTTCTCTCGCCGGCCGGTGATCACGACCTGCGCACCTTCTTCCACGAAGCGCTTCGCGGTGGCCAAGCCAATCCCGCTGCTTCCGCCGGTAATGACCGCAATTTTTCCTGCTAACTTTTGTCCGTTGTGATGGCTCATATATCTTTTCTTTTTTGTTTTTCGTTGTCGTTTATGTGAAATTTACGCCTTTCCTCCAAAGCTGACGTAGTCATCGAGTTCGCCGAATTCGAACCAGGTTTTGATGTCTTCCGGGGTTTTGGAAAGCTGGCCCAAGTGGTCGGCAAAGAAGGCAAGGGTTTCGGCGTCGCTGTCCGGCGCGCGTTTTTCCATGAAAGCAGACCAGGCTTCGATTTCCCATGGAGTGCGCGGGGTCTTGGAATGGGCCTGGACCCATTCGAGGATCTCCCCGTCGCCTTTGCCGGTCGCCAATTCCTTCAACAAGGCATCGGGATCGAAGCCAAGAAATTGCACCAGGCGCTGGTCGGTGGCGCAATCGTAGTGATACTCGCCGTTTTTCTTCGCGAGAGTCGCCCTGCCCTTGTCGAGCATGCGGGCCAGGACCACGTAGCCGCCCAAGCGGACGCGAAAGCTTCGGGGCGGGCGTTGAGTCAGATCGATACAGAAATGTTGGGTATTCATCATGTTCCAGCTTTGAGGCAGGCCGGGTGGTCCAGATCGGAGATCAACCCAGGCGGTGTGGGGTGCCGTTCCAGGCAGCCCGCCTCGTTTTCAATTTTCTTTCAGTATGGCCAACCTAGGTCTGCTAGACCCACGCGCCAAATGCCGGTTCGGGATTGCCGTGATGCGGATTTTGCATCACTAGTTCACCCGTGCTCGAAAAGCTTCGCTTGTTCCTGGTGATCCTTGAGGAAGGCAGCCTCCGTCGGGCGGCGGACCGTCTGCGCATTTCCCAGTCCGCCGTCACGCGACAGATGCAATCCCTCGAACTCGATCTCGGCGGGCGCGTTTTGGAACGAACCTCGGCCGGGGTGCGTCCCACGAATGGAGGACAAGCCCTTGCCGAGAGGGCAAAGACGCTTCTGGCAGATTATGATTCCGCCATGGCTGAAGTCCGCCGGCTGAATCGCGGAGACGATGAACAGTTGCGGATTGGCTATATTGCGTCGGCCGTGCAGGAGTATCTTGGGCCGGCTCTGGCGGCGCTGCGGCGCACTCATCCGAAGCTGAAAGTCAAAATGCTCGATCAAACGCCCGGCGAGATGATTGTTGCATTGCGGCAAGGCGAAATTGATCTGGCATTGACCTTGCACGGGATCGATCTGCTCTCGCGCGATTTCTATGCTCGTAAATTGGCGACGGTCAGGAGCGTTGTCGCGCTTCCCGTCAGCCACCGGTTCGCGACCGAAAGACAGGTGTCACTTTCACAATTGAAGGGCGAAACCTTCGTGCGGGGATCGGACGAAGTGGTCCCGGGATACACCCAGAGGATCATTCAGTTCTGCCGCGAGTACGGCGGCTTCCGTCCCCGCCTGGCCACCGTTGAAAAAGCAACGGGTTTTGTGGAATCGCTCGCCCTGGCAGCGAATGAAGAAGCGATTTCGATTCAACCAGACTTCATTTCCCACCTGGACGTTCCGAATGTCGTGATGGTTCCCATCGCTGACGCCGGTGCAACGTGGGATTTGTTCGTGGTCTGGCAGCCCGGCGAGATTGCCAGCCCATTGCGGACCTTGCTGAGCGAACTAAAGCTGAAGAGTCCTGGTCCAAAGAAGTAACTCACCTCAGACCATGGAGATTGGAAAGGATCAAAGGGAGCGTGAACGATGATACCGTCAGACCCGGGGCGGATCCGGATGTGGCTCGAAGTGGCCGTCTGAGAAGGCAGCGAATGCACCGGGCCGCGGCGGCGGGCGTGGCCGCGGTCTGGTCGAGCGTGGCGCTGGTCAAAGCTGATCCAAGTACGGCGGTCGTGGTGGTTGCGGTGCTGGCTCTGCCGGTGGCGTGCATCTGGTTTCCGGAAGCGCTGGCTGGCGATCGGGAGAAGGGCGGCCGGAGGCGGTGGAGCGGCCGCGGAGAGGTGCCCGACCAGGAATGCCCGCCGCCGTTTTTGCGCTGGGCCGGATGGTTCGTGCTCCTGTGGGTGCCGCTGCTGATTTTTGCGGCGGGATGGATGGAATCTTAGAGCGGTCTGAAGAGCGGCTGATCCGGAAAATTGAGACGCAGAGACCCCAAGGGCGCCAAGTTTTGAAGATGATCCACCGCCTCTTTCCTAGCTTCGGGCCAAGGGTCACAGATTGGACTGATTTCCTGATTAACTGATGAAAGTCAGGGATTTGAGAATATGAGACGAGTTCGTGGCGGCGATGGCGGGGTGAAGAAACGGTGAAGGAAATGAGTTTGCTTTCCGAAGGACGAAGCCGGGGCTAGCTGGGGGCTGATGGACGACGCTGATGCGCGGATTCGAATGGTGCCATTTTCCAGGCGCTGGAAGTGGGTGGTGGGGCTGTGGCTGCTGCCGGGCGTGCTGGCCGGGATTCCATTGATGGCTGCCGGGCAATGGAGTGTCCAGGGACTGTGGATCGTGCCGCTTGGGTTTGCGGGAGGGCCGCTGATGCTGGATCTGTTCTTCCGTCCCGAGCAAAGTGAACCGGGGGTGGTTTTCTGGGTTGGTTCGGCCGTGGCGGCGATCGGTTTGCTCAAGGCTTTGTTCAGTTTTGAGCGGCGGACGTTTTATGCCGCGCTGGGCATCTATGGGCTGATCCAGCTTTCAGCTCTGGGGGTCATCGCCGCGAGCGCGGTGCATCGGATCCAGCATCCTGAGGAGATCAACCGGGAAGAGGGATGAAAGGGGGAGCGGGACGAGCCCGCTTGACCTGGACTTCCGGGGAGGACATGAGTAAGGGAAAACGATGAATCCTTTTCTGAATCGTATCCGCGTCCGGTGGTTTGCCGGGCTGTTGGCCCCGTGTCTGGCGTTTTCCCTGGTGAAGGCCGAAGATCCGGCGGTGAATCCGAACCTGCGCAAGGAGCGGGACCTGGTGGTGACGATGGAGGGGGGGAAGGAGGTGAAGGCGAAGATCCCGGCCGGGGAGTTTCTGGGGAAGGACGGCGTGCTGACGCTTTATCTGGGCGATGAGGTGAACCTGGAGTTTCAGGACAAGGGCGGCAAGCTGGTGGAGCCGAAGGTGGAGCATCCCGAGCGGACCCTGACCTTCAAGATGTCGCAGAAGGGTGAGACGGTGATGATGAGCCGGACGGGTGAAATCCAGAAAGCGGTGGCGATGGATTGCCAG
>JAQGPE010000612.1 GCA_028293225.1 Akkermansiaceae bacterium
AACCTGGTGGAATACGCCCTCGGCACCGACCCCAATCTCGCCACGCCCTCCCCCGCCGTCGCGGATCTGGAGTCCGTGGCCGACAGCCGCTACCTGCGTCTCACCATCGCGAAAAGCCCCACCGCCACCGGCGTCACCCTGGCCGTGGAGGTCACCGGCACGCTGACCGATCCAGGCAGTTGGAGCACGTCCGGCACGACCACCGAGATCAACACCGCAACCACCCTGCAGGTCCGCGACAATACCCCGGTCGAATCCTCGCCGCAACGTTTCATCCGGCTGAAAGCCAGCCTGCCGTGAAGGGCTTCACGCTGTCGTAGGATCCGCCGGAGAGACGCCCGGAGCAACAGAGCACCTCCTGCTTGCGGGCCTGAAATACCAGGACACCACCGTCAACAGCAGCAGCAGCAACGAGGGCAGCATTTTATCCACGGAATCCCCCGCCGCCATCCGTGACAACGTCGCTCCCGACATGGCGAAGAAGAACCCGGCATAGGCCCATTCCTTCAGGAGAGGAAATCGAGGCGCGAGCACCGCCAAGACTCCGAGGATTTTCCAGACGCCCAGAATGGTCAGGAGATAGGCCGGATAGCCCAGATGATTCATCGCCTCCACTTCAGTCTGGGCCTTCGATAGCTGCACCACTCCGGTCGACACCATCCCCAGAGCCAGCCAGCCCGTGGAAATCCAATAGATGATTTTATTTCTCTTCATCACGCTGGGTTATTTCAAGGCTTCGACGATGCGCTGCAGACGGTCATGCGCCATGTTCACACCCTGGGTCATGCCCATCTGCAACATCTGATCCCGGGCGGCGGCCGACCGGTAGATGACATGCATATTGAGCTTGCTGGTGCCCTCCGTGAGACCCTCGAATTCCAGAAACTCGAGCTGAACCCCAAAGGGCGTGTTCTCCATTTCAAAGGTCCGCGTGATCTTCCGGTTCGGACTGAATTCATGGATGACTCCATTGAACCCGTATTTGTTTCCCTTGGGGTCGGTGGTTTCGAACTGCCAGCCGCCATGCTGCTTGTTTTCGAGCTTCAGCACTTTCGTCCCCATCCATTGCTCGACGATTTCGGGCTCTGCGTAGGCCTTGAAAAGCAGCTCCAGGGGCAGATCGAATTCTCTCGTGATGACGAGTTCCTGCCTGCCGTCCACCGCATCGATTTTTGTTTTCCGTTCCATATCTCTCTAGTCTTTCGTTTGGTATTTTTTCATGACCTCTTCCAGCTTGTTGAATCGGTCATCCCACAGCTTTCGGAAGGGCTCGATGAAGTCGACCAGCTCTTTGATTTTCTCCGGGTTCAAGTGATAGTAGATCTCCCTGCCGTTCTGCTCCTGCTCCAGCAGATCGCACTCGATCAGGATCTGCAGGTGCTTCGAGACCGTCGGCCTGGCGGTGTCGAAGTTCGCAGCGATGGCCCCGGCAGTCATCGATTGTGAAGCGACCAACAGCAGGATCGCCCTTCTCGTCGGGTCGGCGATGGCCTGGAAAATGTCCCGTCTCAGATTCATTCGTTATGTAGCTATTTGACGACACGTCTACATGTAGCCATTCGGCTACGCAAATTCTTTCTTCGAGAAATTCACCTCGCATAAAGCGGTCATTCTTCCGGCTTGCTGACCTTCCCCGGTCCCGTTGTCCTTCTTCCTCTATGACGGACCCTCGCGACGCCCTGCGAACCTGCGCTTTCTTCTTTGCCTGCCTTCTCCCCGCGGCGGCCGGCACCGTCATCGACGTCACCACTTTCGGGGCCGTCGCGGATTCAGGGCAGGATGCCACCGAGGCCTTTCAGAAAGCGATCGCCGCCGCCGCCAGCGCGGAGAAACCGGTGATCCTGAACCTGCCCGCCGGCCGGTATGATCTCCACTCCACCCACGCGACCAGGCGCGCCTGCTACTATAGCAATGCAACCGAGAAAGACTCCGATGCGGTCCGGACCATCGCGCTCGATCTCTCCCATCTCGACCAGGTTACCATCCGCGGCAACGGCTCCGCGCTGCTGATGCACGGCGCCATGACCATGGTGGTCGCGGAGGAAAGCACCCGCCTGACCCTGACCGGCCTGTCATTCGATTTCGCACGGCCCTCCGTTTCGGAAATCACCGCCGTGGAGAAAGGCGACGGCTTCTGGATCGGCCAGGTTCATCCCTCCAGCACCTTCACCATCACCGGCGGCAACCGGATCCAGTGGACCGGCGAGGACTGGCGGAGCTACGCCGACCAATGCCAGCCCTACGACCCGGAACGCAAGATCACCTGGCGCGGCAATGACCCGACCAGCTCCGCCAGCGCGATCGAGGACCTCGGCCAGGGCCGCCTGAAATTCACCGTCCCGCCCGCCACGCTGGAAAACGCCCGTCCCGGCTGGACCTATCAGTTCCGCAACAGCGTGCGCGATGAAGCCGGCATGTGGTTCAGCCGTTGCAAGGACATCGCCATGTCCGACGTGAAAATCCACGCCATGCGCGGCTTCGGCGTGCTCTCGCAGTTCACGGAAAATGTCAGCTTCGACCGCATCACCGTCGCCCCGCAGGAAGGCAGCGGCCGCACCGCCGTCAGCGCCGCCGACATCCTGCATTTCGTCGCCTGCCGCGGGAAGATCCACATTGCCGACTCCACCCTGACCTGCGCCCATGACGATGCGCTGAATGTCCACGGCGTGCACCTGAAAGTCGTCGCTGCCCCCGCACCGGACCGCATCGTGGTCCGCTTCGGCCACTCCCAGACCTGGGGCTTTCAGGCCTACGTGCCCGGCGACGTGATCGAGTTCGTAAAACCCGGCACCCTGCTTCCTTTCGGCACCGCTACGGTGACCGCCGTAGAATTCCAGCCCGGCCAGCACGACCAGACGCTGACCCTCGACCGGGCGATCCCCGCTGGCGTGGCGATGAACACCGACGTGATCGAGAACCTGACCTGGACGCCTTCCCTCGAAGTGCTCCGCTGCAACGTCGGCCAGGTCCCGACCCGCGGCTTTCTCATCACCACCCGCCAGCCTGCCGTGGTCCGCGACTGCCGGTTCTTCCGCACCCGCATGCCCTGCATCCTGGTGGAAGACGATGCCGCCGGCTGGTTCGAGTCCGGCCCGGTGAAGGACCTGACTCTCACGGGAAACACCTTCTTCGAGTGCGGGATGACCCCCATCCAGTTCTCTCCACAGAACACCGCCCACGCCGGGGCCGTTCATTCCCACATCCGCATCCTCGACAACGACTTCACCCTCGCCGGGGACAAGGCCATGGACTTCAAATCGACCTCGGACATCCTGGTGAAGGGCAACCGTTTCCGAATGGAAAACGGCAAAACGCCAGCCGTCGAATCACTCGCCGAGACCAAGGATGTCGAGGGCCTGAAGTGGCAGGACAATGAGGTCATCCCGGGCGCCACGAAGTAGTTCACAGGTCTGAGTCATGCTTGCCAAGTGGCTGACACGTCCCGTGGCTGCTCGGAAAAGCTCACAGCCGCAGGCTGCACTTCATTGAATCAGCGGCTTGCAGCCATTAGCTCTTTAAGCAGCCACGGGACGTGTCAGCCACTTGGCAAGCATCATTCGCGGCGCTCCCTTGATCAAGGCCCCACCAGCGCCCGGATCCGCAGAAACCCTCTCGCGCCACTCAACGGGATCCTCCCGAGCAACTGGCCCGGCGTACTGGCATCGGTCACGCCTACCGCCGTCCAGCTCCCCAGATTACTGGAAGTCTCCACCTGGAAGTGCGCGTCCGTCCTCGCCACCCGCGGCAGGCCGACCTGAAAAAATCCACCGCTCACCGAAGTCGTCGCCACCGGCAGGCTCCGGGCGTCATCGACCAGGGTCCCTGCCAGATACTCCACCAGATTCCCCGCGCCATCGCCGTCCGTATCATTCCCGGGCAGCTGCCGGAAGGCATAGGAAATCGCACTCACCGCATTCAGCCGCCCGCCGGTGACGCAGATGCCATCGTAGGCGGGCTTCTTCACCACCGAGCTCAGCAGGCAGTTCTTGATCTGCGGCGCCTTCCACGCCGGGTTCACATACTTGATCGCCGCCGCCATCGCCGTGACAAAAGGCGTCGCCTGCGAGGTCCCGGTATAGAATGAGTAATCCGCCCCCAGGGCCGGCCCCAGGATTTCCCGCCCCGGAGCGAAGAGATCGACACTGGCCTTGCCGTAGTTCGAAGGCGTGAAATCACCGGACCAGCGGACGTCGGTGCGGTCATGGTTTCCCACGGCGATGATGTTCGCCTGACCGAAGCAGCTCGGGTAGTTCGGAGTGTCGTCGTTGTCCACTCCCTGGTTGCCGGCGCAGATCACCAGTACGATGCCCGCCGTATTACACCGGTCGATCTCAGCGCTCAGCGAGGCATTGAACGGGTAGTTCTGCAGCGACATGTTGAACACCGGCGCGCCGAGCTTGCGGGCGTAGCTGATCGCGGAAATCAGGTTCGAGGTCGTGCCGCTGTTGCTGGAGTTCAGGATCTTGCAGGGAATGATCTTCACCCCGCCGATGAGGCCGCTCACACCCACCGCATTGTCGCGGTTCGCGGTGATGATGCCGGTGACGTTCGAGCCATGGCCGAGATCATCCGTCGGGTCGTTGTCGCCGTTGACGAAATCCCAGCCCCGGACGTCATCGATCCTGCCGTTCGCGTCGTTGTCGATGCCATCCCCGCCCTTCTCGCCCGGGTTCGCCCAGGCGATGCCGAGCAGATCCGGATGAGTGAAATTCAGCCCTGAGTCCAGCACCGCGATGTTCACCCCGGGGGCGGTCTTCATGATGTCCCAGAACTCCGGCGCATCCACATCGGCCCCTGCCACCCCGCCCGACTGGCCGGTGTTGTGGAGGCCCCACTGCTGGCCGAAACGCGGGTCGTCCGGAACGCCGCTGCCGAAGCCCACGCCATCCGGTTCGGCCAGCTCCACCACCTCCGGCAGCCTCTTCAGCGCCTCGATCGCCTCCGCGGTGGCATCGAGCGTCGCAGCCGGCAGATGCACCGAAAACAACCCATCGCTGATCTCCGCCTTCACCTCCAGGCGCAGCGGCGCCAGCTTCGCCCGCAACGGCTCCAGACCGATCCCCGCCCGGGCATGGATGATGAGTTGGTCCGCAAGATACATGTCCCGGGTCAGGCATTTCCAGCCGCCTCGCGCCGGATCGAATTCCCAATCCTCCACCACTTTCACCAGCCCGGGCTGCACCGGCGAACGCACCAGCCGCTCGCGCCGCCAGCGGCCCGCGGGCTCTTGCCGCGTCACCCGTGAATCCTCCACCCGCCCGGACGCCACCGCCCCCTCGACCGGGTGCGGCGACTTCGGCGAGTCCGCGGGAAAGGGCTCGGCAGGCAGCGTTCGGTCCGGCGCCACGCTCTTCGGGTCGATCGCTCCGCCGGTGGTTTGAGCCGCCGTCTTGGCATGCCGGTGAGTGTAGCCGTCGCTCTGCTCCTCCCGCCAATACAGCAGGGCCAGGAGCGCGAAGGCAGCTACCCAGAGGCCGCGCCGAACCCACCTATCCATGATCTATGTTGGCAGGGCTCCGGATGGGAAAGCAAGGCCGGTGCGTGACCGGTTACGAGATTGTTTCTCCCGCCATGGTCCTGAAGGTCAGGTTGATCCGGGGCGTGGTGACCCTCTTCATCTTCGGCAGGCTGTGCAACCAGTGCCGCTGGGTGGCGCCTCTCATGACCAGCAGGCTGCCGCTTTCCAGCATGACTGACACGCCCAGGTCTTTCTCTTTATGGCGAAAGGCGAACTTCCGTGTCGCACCGAGACTCAGCGACGCGATCGCCGAATCCGCCACCAGCGACTTCTCGTCATCGCTGTGCCAGCCCATGCCCTCGCTGCCGTCGTGATAGAGATTCAGCAAGCAGGAGTTGAAGACCGCCCCGGCCAGCGACTCGGCCTTCGCCTTCAGCGTCCGCAGCTCCGGGGTCCATGGCAGCGCCTGCTTGGTCGTCCCGGAGTAGGTGTAGGAAAAGTCGCCATCCCCGAACCAGGCCACCTTGCGCGCCGTGATGATCCGCTTCCCGAACATCACCGCCTCGTCATTTTTCCACGGCAGGCCCCGCAGCAGCACCTGGTGGAAATGCTCCGCCGCCTCATGGGTCAGCACCCGGCCGAAATCATTCACCACCCCGTCGCAGGGCAGCAGGTTCACCGCCGGGTTCTGAGCGAACAAATCATCCATCATCCCGCCAACCTAGCCGCGGATCACTCCCGGCGAAACCGGCATCCTGGAGAATAGATGAAAAGCCACGCGGATCAGCCCCTCGGCTTCGGGCAATTGATCACTGATTGGACTGATTTTCTGATTAACTGATGAAAGGCAAAAGGATGAGAGGGAATCCATGTTTGCCACTCGTCGGCGACTCGAACGGCCCAAGGCTTGAGACTCAATTTTCTGTCTTAAAATCAGTTAATCAGAAAATCAGTCCAATCAGTGATCCTTGGCCCGAACAGTCTTCAAGCCTCTCACTTCCACGCCGATTTCAG
>JAQGPE010000628.1 GCA_028293225.1 Akkermansiaceae bacterium
TGGCAGCATCTTGCGCATCAGTTCCGCATTCCCCTCCGCCAGCACATTGCGCGACGTGAACCCGCGCGGGGTCGGCACGGAGGCGCAGATGGCGACGACCTCGCTGTTGGCGGCATCGTCAAGGTCACCAGCCCTCACTTTTACCGGGACGGACTGGAAGGCCTGGGCATGCATCAAATCGAGCGCTTCGCCTTCCGCTTTGTCACGATCCGAGCCAATAAGCACCACTTCGCGCGCCACGCCGCGGAGAACGAGGGTGTATGCGAGCACCATCCCGACTTTGCCGGGGCCAACAATCGTCACTTTCATGCGGGCGTTCTAACGGGTCCCGGCGCTGCGCCAACATTCAATATTCCTTTCCCTCAAAACATTTTCCATCCTCCGCCCGTGGCCTCTTTCATCGTCTCCATCGCCGCTCTCAAGCGCAATACCACCATCCTCCGCGAGACCGCGGAGGCCGCCGGCTGCCGTATCGTGCTGGCTCTGAAAGGCTTCTCCTGCTGGAAGAGCTTCCCCTACTTCCGCGACGACCTTTCGGGTTGCTGCGCCTCCGGTCTGTGGGAAGCCTTTCTTGCCCGCGACTACTTCGGCAAGCAGGTGCTGACCTACTCGCCGGGCTACATCGAGTCCGAGATCCGCGAGCTGTGCGAGTTCACCCACCACCTCGATTTCAACTCGCTGTCGCAGTGGTACCAGTTCCGCGAAATCGTGATGAATCACCCACGCTTCCTCTCCGGGGAAATGCACTGCGGCCTGCGGGTCAACCCGGAGTGCTCGACCGGTGACACCCCCCTCTACGACCCCTGCGTCCCGGGCTCGCGACTGGGAATCACGGCGGACCAACTGGTGGGTGCGGACCTGAACGGGCTGTCCGGCCTGCACTTCCACACGCTGTGCGAGCAGAACTCCGACGACCTGGAAAAGACCCTGGCGGCGATCGACGAAAAATTCGGCCACCTGCTGCGCTCGGAGCAGTTCACCTATCTGAACATGGGTGGCGGCCACTGGATCACCAAGCCCTTCTACGACCGCGAGCGGCTGATCCGCCTGGTCCGCGAGACCAAGGCCAGGTATGATCTTGAGATCTGGCTGGAGCCGGGCGAGGCGGTGGCGATCCATACCGGGGTCCTGCGCGCCACGGTGCTGGATCTCTTCGACTCCGCTGGCTACCGGCTGGCGATCCTCGACATCTCCGCCACCGCTCACATGCCGGATGTACTAGAGATGCCGTACCACCCCGACGCCTACCTGGTCGACGCGGGAAAAGTCTCCGTCGGACCGGCCGTGACGCTGGCCGGAGAGAGCTACCACCTTTCGACCGAAGATCCCGCCAGCCCTCACCGCTACCGCATTGGCGGCCCGACCTGCCTGGCCGGCGACGTGACCGGCGACTTCGCCTTTCACCGCGAGCTCAAGGTGGGGGATGTCATCGTATTCGACGACATGGCCCATTACACCATGGTGAAGACCACGACCTTCAACGGCGTTCCTCATCCGGACATCGTACTACAGCACGAGGATGGGCGGCTGGAGACGGTCAGGGAGTTCACCTACGCTGACTTCAGGGACCGGCTGGGCTGAAGCTCCGGGCCGGCGCAAAGGAATGCGGCACTCTCCCTTCAGGCGATCGGCGCTTGGATGGGCACGCACGGTCGTGGCTTCACCATCATCGACAAAACCGATGTTTCCCATCGGATTTCATATGATCCTGCCGGTTTGCCCTCGGCGTATTCAGAGCCGTGGCGGGCCCGTTGAGCCCGGACCCGCATTCCCCATCACTCACTCCATCCACTCCTCTTCTCCATGGATCCACGCGCCTTCCACTGTTTCGGCACCTCGCATTGGGTCGCCATCTTCTGCACCATCCTGGCGGCGATCGGCATGATCCGCCTGAACCGTTCGCCCCGCGTGTCACCGGCCCGCAAGCAACAGTTCAATACCGCCCTGGCGGTGATCCTGGTCCTCGCCGTCTCCGCCGATCCCCTTCTGACCTGGCTGCGCTATCGCCATGCGGAGGACGCGACCCTGGCCGGCAGACTGGTCCGGGAAACCGCCCTGCCTTTCTATCTTTGCGACGTCGCCTCCCTCGTTCTGGCCGTCGCCCTGGTCACCCGCCGGCCTCGCTGGGTGGAGGTCGGCTATCTCTGGGGACTGGCCGGCACGGTTCAGGGCCTGCTCACCCCGACCCTCTACTTCAACTGGGACACCCCTGAATACTATGCCTTCTTCCTCCAGCACGGCGGAGTCCCGGTCGCCGCGGTGGCCCTGGTCTTCGGCGCCCGCATCGTTCCCCAGCCCGGCGCCTTCCGCCGCATCGTGCTCTGGAGCTGGGTCTATATGGGCGGGGTCATGCTGCTGAACGTGCTGCTGCGCGCGAACTACGGCTTCCTCAACGGCAAACCCGGGGTCGGCACCCTCTTCGACTACATGGGCCCCTATCCGTGGTATCTGCTCACGCTCCAGGCAGTCGCCTTCACCCTCTACGCCCTGCTGCTCCTGCCCTTCAACCGCCCCCGCCCTTCTGGCCTCCCATCCTGAGTCCCCTCAAAGCGCCCCAAGGGGGCGAAATGTGACAGCCAGGGGTGAAACCCCTGGATCCGACACCCCGGCAAAGCCGCACTCCGGGCGCCCCCTCACGCACCTCAGTTCGCCACCTCCCGCGGCGCCCGCTCCCCTCAGCGCTTCCGATTCTCCCTCCCTTCAAAAAGCCCACGACCGCAGGTCGCTATTCTCCTCCAGTCTAGCGTCTGACGTCTTCCAGTCTTGAGTCTCCCCGCAGGGGCTTTGCGCATCCCACAATAGCCCCCGCCCCCTGACCTCCGGCACCCTGCCGCGATGGTTACCACTCTAAATCCGCGCCAACTCCTCTTCGCCCAAAACGTCGTGACAGGCATGTCCCTCACCGACGCCTACCGCCAGGCCGGCTACTCGGGAGAAGGCCACGTCGCCCACGCCGGCGCCAGCAAGCTGATGCAAAAACCGGCCATCGCCGGCTACGTCGAGACCCGGCAGCAGGAGCACACCCTCAGCGCCGTCGCCGACCGCACCGAGATCCTGAAAAAGCTCACCACCGTCCTGCGCTCGGAGACCGCCGACCTCGACTCCCTCCCGGTCCACGAGGTCACCCGCCGCACCGTTCTCAAGTCCGACGGCTCCCGCTTCACCGTCGTCCGCTCGAAGTCCATGAGCCGCCACGCCGCTCTCCGCCAGCTCGCCCGCATGCTCGGCCTCGGCAAACCCTGCTCAAACGAGGACCGCTACGAACGCTACCGCCAGCGCAACGCCATCGAAACCCGCGCCACCGTCGCCGCCGCCATCGGCCCGGAAGATCCCACCCCATCTCCCGCTGACACCCCCGGCGGTCCACCCATCCGAATCGGCCGCCACCTCAACTCCCGCCAGCGTCTCTTCTGCGAATACCTGGCCCGCGACTACCCGGCCTACTCCGCCTATGGCTTTGCCGGCTACCACGTTTCCCGCGATCCGGACCAGGCCGGTGCCGCCGCGGCGCGGTTGCTGAGACGCCCCGCGGTCATCGCCTATCTTCGCGAACTCCGCCGTTACACCACCCCCCGGCCCCTCGCGGGTGAGGTGGCCGGCCGCGACGAAACCCTGGCCTACCTCACCCAGGCCCTCCGCGCCACCCGCCCGGACATCGAAACCCAGGGCCGCTTCATCGACCAGGTCATCCAGGACGAAGTCGAAAAGCCCGACGGCAGCCTCGAAACCCGCATCGCCATCCGCTCCATCAGCCAGCCGCGCATCATCGCCCAACTCGCCGCCCTCCTCACCTCCACCACCCTCCCCCGGGAGAACGACGACCTATACGCCGCTCAAATCCGCGCCGAGCTGGCAGAGCTGTTCGTCGATGACATCGGGTGAATCAGCAGCAGGCCAAAGGTTCGTCGCGCTGGCCAAAGTTCGAAATCTTCGCCAACGTCCGTCCCGTGGTGCTTTTCGAACTACTCGGGCGAGGCTTCCTGGGCTTTTTCACCTTTCTCGGCGAGATCGGGCTGTTGTTCCGCGACGTGCTTGAATCACTTGTTCGAGGCAAAATCCGCTGGCGGCTGGTGATGGAGCAGATCGCCGAAATGGGCTTCCGCTCGCAGCCGGTGGTCATGATCACCGGAGCTTTCACGGGCGCAGTGCTGGCGGCGCAGTCGCTGTTCCAGTTCGCCCAGTTGAAGATGGAAACGGGCGGCGGAGCCCTGGTGAGCGTGTCGATGCTCCGGGAGCTGGGACCGACGATCACGGGGCTGATGCTTTCCGGCCGCGTCGGAGCGGCCATGGCGGCGGAGATCGGCACCATGAAGGTGACCGAGCAGGTCGACGCGCTGCGCTCCATGAGCGTGCACCCGATCGACTACCTGGTGACGCCGCGGATCATCGCGATGTTCGTGGCGATGCCGCTGCTGATCGGCGAATCGGCGGCCCTGGGGATCGGGGCCTCGGAACTGGTCGGCATGCAGTTCAATGTGAACTCGGCCTACTGGATGAACCAGATGCACCACTACACCGACCTCAGCGACATCTCGATCGCACTGATCAAGGGCATGATCTTCGGCATCCTGATCGTGGGGATTTCCTGCCACCAGGGGCTGAAAGCCAGCAACGGCGCGGTCGGCGTGGGACGCGGGACCACCAGCGCGATGGTGATTTCCTCCCTGGCGATCCTGATCTTCAACTTCTTCCTGACCCTGCTGCTGAACATGATCTTCCCCACCGGGCTGGCCAAACGCTGAGGCGGGAAGCGGAGCGGTGAAATTGTGCTTTGCGGGGGTAGGCGGCTGCGTTAGCGGGTCGGCATGGATTTGTCCCATTTCCGGCAGGAATACCATGCGGGAGGCCTGCGCCGCGCCGATCTGAAGGCGGAGCCGGTGGAGCAGTTCGAAACCTGGTTCCGGCAGGCGGTGGCGGCGAAGTACCCGGAGCCGAACGCGATGACGCTGGCGACGGTGGACGTGGCCGGCTGGCCGCTGGTGCGGACGGTGCTGCTGAAGCAGTTCGACGCCCGCGGGCTGGTGTTTTTCACCAACTACGAGAGCCGCAAGGCGGTGCAGATGGAGGAAAACCCGCGGGTCAGCCTGCTTTTCCCGTGGGTCGCGCTGGAGCGCCAGGTGGTGGTGCAGGGCAAGGTGACCAAGATTTCCCGCGCGGAGTCGGCCGAGTATTTCCACTCCCGGCCGCGCGAATCCCAGCTGGGCGCGTGGGTTTCGCACCAGAGTTCGGTGATCCCGGACCGCAAGTTCCTGACGGACAGTCTGGCGGCGCTGCATGAGCGCTTCGGCGAGGGGGAGATCCCCCTGCCCCCCTTCTGGGGCGGCTACCGGGTGAAACCGGAAACCGTGGAGTTCTGGCAGGGCGGCCCGGCGCGGCTGCACGACCGTTTTCTCTACATCCGGCAGGAAGATGGCTGGACGATCGAGCGGCTTTCCCCGTAGGGAAATCGGCCAGTCTTTCACGGCTGGAACATTTGGGGTTTGCGCCGGGCCAGAGTTTCCCTAAGCAGACGTCCCGCTCTGACACCGCGACCGCATGCGCATACTTTTCATTTTACTCAGAAAGGAGCTCAGGGGCTACTTCCAGAATCCCTTCGGCTGGGTCGTGCTCGCCTTCGTCATCGTCATGCAGGGCATCGCGCTTTCCACGGCCATGAAGGGTCTGCGGGACACGCCCAGCCAGCAGAGCATGGTTTATCTGGCCTTCCAGTCGCCGTCCTTCTGGTTCTACTACCTGTTCATCTTCCCGCTGATCACCATGCGGCTCTTTGCCGAGGAGGAGCGCAGCGGCACCCTGGAGGGCCTGCTGACGGCCCCGGTGCAGAGCTGGCA
>JAQGPE010000310.1 GCA_028293225.1 Akkermansiaceae bacterium
GGCATCCAACTCCTGGAGGCGCTTCCGGTCAGGAAGCGCCTTTTTCATGTTCCGCGGCCAGCTGCCGGAGCGTTTCGGGAAAGGCGGTAGCGAAGTCGCGGCGGGGCTCCCAGCTCAGTTCAGCACGGGCGCGGGTGGCATCGACGGCGTAGCGGAGGTCATGGCCGGGGCGGTCGTTGACGTGGGCGACCTGGGCGGCGGGGAGCTCGAGGTGGGCCAGGATTTCGCGGACCATCTCCAGGTTGGTGCGCTCGCAGTTGGCGCCGAGGTTGTAGACGCGGCCGGAGTGGCCATTGAGGTAGGCGGCCAGGATGCCGGCGGCGTGGTCGTCGACATGGATCCAGTCGCGCACCTGCAGGCCGCTGCCGTAGACGGGCAGGGGCTCCCCGGCCAGGGCGCAGGCGACCATGCGGGGGATGAATTTTTCCGGGTGCTGGCGCGGGCCGTAGTTGTTGGAGCCGCGGGTGATGACCAGGTCCTGGCCGTAGGTGTGGTGGGCGGCCAGGCAGAGCAGGTCGGCGGCCGCCTTTGAGGCGGAGTAGGGCGAAGAGGGCCGGATCGGGGAGTCCTCGGTGAAAAGGCCGGGGGCTTCGATGGAGCCGTAGACCTCGTCGGTGGAGCATTGCAGCAGCGGGATCAGGGCGGTGCGGCAGGCTTCCAGCAGGGTGGAAGCGCCGGTGATGTTACTGGCGACGAAGTCGGCGGGGCGGTCGATGGAGCGGTCGACGTGGCTTTCGGCGGCAAGATTGAGCACGCCGGTGATTTCGCCGCCGGCGAGGATCTGCTCCACCAACTCGCGGTTGGCGATGTCGCCGGGGATCAGGCTGAGGCGGGAGTCGTCCGGGAGATGGTCGCGGCGGCCCGCGTAGGTGAACTTGTCGAGCACCGTCACGCGGGTGGTCTCCGGGTGCGCCAGGAGGAGTCGCACCAGCGCCGAGCCGATGAAACCGGCTCCTCCGGTGACGAGCAGATGCGTGGCGTCGCGGGCGATCACGCGGGAAAGCTCGGAAATCCGCAGGGCCGGGGCAAGCGCAGGCTGGCGCAACGTGCATCTGCTGTCATGTTAGAGGCATGAGATTGGTTATTACGGGAACGACGGGGCGGGTCGGACGGGCGCTGGCCGATCGCCTGGCAGGGGAGCATGAGGTCATCGAAATGCCGCGGGCTCTGCTGGATCTGGGCGATCCGGAGGCGGCGGTGCGGGCGCTGTGGGAGATTCCCTTCGACGTTTTGATCAATCCGGCGGGGCTCACCGGGCTGGAGGAATGCGAGGACGATCCGGAACTGGCGCGGCGGGCCAACGTGCTGGGACCGGCGGCGTTGGCGCGGCACTGCAGGGATGAGGGGGCGCGGATGATCCACTTCAGCACGGACTATGTTTTCGACGGCAAGTCGCCGGGCTTGAAGAGCGAGGAAGACCTGACTTCGCCGCTGTCGATTTATGGGATGACCAAGCACGAGGGTGAACTGGCGGTGCTGGAAGCAGGCGGGACGGTGGTGCGGGTGGCCTGGGTCTTCGGCCCGGAGAAGGCGGCCTTTCCCGACCAATTGCTGGCCGACGCCCTGGCGGGGAGGCCGCTGGGGGCGGTGGCGGACAAGTTTTCCCTGCCGACCTACACGCGGGATCTGGCGGAGTGGATCGCGGCGCTGATCGGCCGGGTGGGGACATCCGGACTCTTTCATGCCTGCAACAGCGGCGAGCCGGTCAGCTGGCACGGCATGGCGGAGGAAATCGTGAGTTTCCTGACGGACCGCGGGCTGCTGGAGCCGGGCGTGACCGTGCGGCCGCTGTCGGTGATGGACCTGCCATCGCTGCGGGCGCCGCGGCCGATCCATACGGCGATGGCGACCGACCAGCTTGTGGCGGTGCTGGGGGTGGAGCCGCGCGACTGGCGGGTGGCGCTGCACGATCACCTGAAGAGCAGTCTGGATCTGGAGTGAGGCGGAAATGTCAGCGGAAAAAGTTTCCGCGATCACGGTATGGTGACAGGGGGTAAAATCGGACATTATCACCTGCGTAAGGACAACCTTGCATCCCCCCGACAACCACAGCTTTCCCCCCTAGGCTGTTTACCCCCCCCCAAGAATCGCGGGCACCCGAAACCCCCACTGGTGCCCGCGATTTTGCGTACTGGCGGAGCGGTCCGATGGCGTCGATTCCGGTCCATGTCAGCGTGAATTCTTATCCCGTTGACCGGGTTGGGGCTGCGTGTCAGGTTGGATTCATCTTCATGAAGCGGATCTGTCTCTTTCCCTGCGCCGTCGCCCTCATCCTTTCCGCCTGCAACAGTGGTCAACCTCTGCAAAGCGCCGGCGATTTCGATCCGCTGGTAGCCCCGGGCATGAACCGCAGCGGCCTCGGCACGGCCAAGGCCAACGGCATGAAGAAGGGTACCTTCGTCCACACGATCATGGACAACGCGGCCTTCTTCAAGCAGCGCCCGAGCGGCAATGCCGATGCGGACCGCCTGCTGAAGTCGAACACCGAAATGAAGGTGATTTCCGACGACCAGAGCTACGTGAAGGTCGAGCTGAACAGCGGCGAGATCGGCTTTGTGCCGACCGTGCAGGTCAGCGACGAGACGGCGGCACCGATGCCGTCGGTCATGCCGGTGACTTCTCCGGGCGCCGTGCAGGTTTATCCGCGCATACCAGGCGGACCGCTGCCGAGCGGTCCGGTCCAGGGCGTCAATGATGTGCCGACCATCCCACCGGTGATCGAGCCGGATGCGACCCCGGCGCCGGCAAAGGTGCCGGATCTGCCGCCTGCGCCACCGGTGACGACTCCCCCGGTCGAAAAGCCCGCGGGTGAATGACCGGCAGGTCCCCCGGGCTGCGAACCTGAGTTGATTTCTGAGCAGCCGCGGAGGAGGAAATCCTGCGCGGCTTTTTCGTGGGCGGACGGAGGCTCGCCGATGTTGCTTGATCGTTCCGGGGTGGCACGGTCATTTTTCCGCCCGTGAAAACGACTCTTTCTTCGCTGCTGCTCGGCGCGGCGTTTTGTGTGGCTGCGGCGAAAGCCCAGAATGTCGGTGATACGGTGACGCCTGAAGCGCTGGGCCAGGCCGAGTGGGTGCAGGGCAGCGCGCCGGCGGAGTGGGAGCCGGGCAAACTTTACGTGCTGGAGTGCTGGGCCACCTGGTGCGGCCCGTGCATCGCGGCGATCCCGCATGTGGATGCTCTCTACGATCAGTACAAGGACCAGGGCCTGCGGGTGATCGGCATGGATGTGTGGGAGGACGGCAAGGACAAGGTGGTCGATTTCGTGAAGAAGAAGGGCGAAGGCATGTCCTATCCGGTCGCCTACACCGGCAAGGGCGGCGCTTTCGAGGAAAAGTGGCTGAAGCCCGCGGG
>JAQGPE010000656.1 GCA_028293225.1 Akkermansiaceae bacterium
CAGAAGGACGTCCTGAACCTTTCCTATCTCTGCGAGCACTTCGGCCTGCCGGAAGTGGCCCAGTACTGGGATCAGGTGATCAAGATGAACGACTGGCAGAAGACCCGCTTCGCCCGCCACATTGTCCACACCCTCTTCAATACGGTCTCCGGCAAGAAGGTCGCGGTCTTCGGGTTCGCCTTCAAAAAGGACACCAATGACACCCGCGAATCCGCCGCCATTTATGTGGTCAAGGATCTCCTCATGGAACAGGCCCAGGTTGTGGTCCACGATCCGCAGGTTTCCCTGGCCCAGATGCGGGAGGATCTGGCCTACCTCGACGTCCCCCGCGAAGTGATGGACCGCCAGCTGGATGTTTCCAGCGATCCGGTGGCCGCGGCCGACCAGGCCCATGGCCTCGCCATTCTCACCGAGTGGGACGAGTTCCGCGATCTCGACTGGAAGAAGATTTACGGCGGCATGTTCAAGCCCGCCTTCATCTTCGACGGTCGCAATCTGCTCGACCACGCCGCCCTTCGCGCCATCGGCTTCAACGTGTATTCGATCGGCAAAGGACCCGTCTGATGGATTCCTTTGAGCGACCTCAGGGCAGACAATGTATAAATCCCTCCAGGCATGCCGGGCCGTAGCGGCTTGTCTTGTGGTCCTCTTTCACCTCGGTGAAACGGTATCTATTCCGAAGTACTACGGCATCGCCGGACTGGCGTATCCTTTCTCTTTTGGTCACGCCGGGGTTGAATTCTTCTTCGTTCTCAGCGGTTTCATTATCTTCTTCATCCACGCAAAGGATATCGGACATCCCGGTGAATCGAAATCCTTCGCTCTGAAGCGGGCCATCCGGATTTTTCCCTCCTACTGGCTGGTCCTGTTTCCGCTGCTGATCATCGGGGTCCTGATCCCGGGCACGGTGGCCGCGATGCCCCAGGATGCAGGGGTGTTTCTCAAGAGCCTGTTCCTGATCCCGCAGGATTCGGCGGTCGTTGGCGGCACCGGAGCGCCGGTCGTCGCCGTGGCCTGGACGCTCCAATACGAACTGGTCTTTTACGGACTCTTTCTGCTGGCCATCGTCCACCGCTTCTTTGCCTGGCTGATCCCGTTGGCGATGATCGCTCTGTATTTTTTCTCCTGGGGGAAAAGCGGGCTGCCCTGGATGCTCTTCAGCGACGGCTGGATGCTGATCTTCCTCCTCGGCTGCGTGACCGCCTGGCTCTGCCGGAAGTCCTGTCCGAAATCGCTGGCCATCGTCTCCGCTTCGCTCGGGGTCCTCGGTTTCGCCGCCAGCGCTGCGACGCGTCTCGCTCACAACGGCCTCTTTACCGGCAGCCACTTTGCCTTCGGCCTTTCCAGCGCGCTGATCATTTACGGACTCGTCCAGCTTGAGCGGCAGGGAGCACGGCTCAGCGGGGGGCGGCTGTTCCAGATGCTCGGCGCGTCATCCTACGCGCTCTATCTGATTCACGTGCCCGTCATCATCGTGACCCTCAGGTGTTTTCGCCTGATTCACTGGAATGGCATGGCCGCAGCTCTCACGGCCGCGACCGGAACGTTCATCGCCTGCCTCGCCGCATCCATCGCTTTTCATCAGTATCTTGAGAAACCCATCGGCAGGTTCCTTTCCCGCCGTCTTCTGAAATCCTCCGCGTCCTGACCCATGCGCATTCTCATCACCGGCGGCGCCGGCTTCCTCGGCTCACATCTCTCGGAACGCCTCCTCAACGAAGGTCACGAGATCATTTGCCTCGACAACTTTTTCACCGGCCGGAAGCGCAACATCGAGCACCTCCTCGGCAACTCCCGTTTCGAGCTCGTCCGCCACGATGTCTGCGACCCGTTCAAATTCGAGGTCGACCAGATTTACAATCTCGCCTGCCCCGCCTCGCCGCCGCACTACCAGCACAATCCGATCAAGACTACGAAGACCTCCGTACTTGGCGCGATGCATTCCCTGGGTCTTGCCAAGCGGGTCGGCGCCCGGGTTTTCCAGGCTTCCACCTCGGAGGTCTACGGCGATCCCGAAGTCCATCCGCAGCCGGAATCCTACAAGGGCTCGGTCAATCCCATCGGCATCCGCGCCTGCTACGACGAAGGCAAGCGCGTCGCCGAGACCCTCTTCTTCGACTCCCACCGCCAGCACGGCACGGAGATCCGCGTGGTCCGCATCTTCAATACCTACGGTCCGCGCATGCTCCCCGACGATGGCCGCGTCGTTTCGAACTTCATCGTTCAGGCGCTTCAGGGCAGGGATCTCACCATCTACGGCGACGGCAGCCAGACCCGCTCCTTCTGCTACGTCAGTGATCTGATCGAGGGCTTCATCCGCCTCATGAACCAGGACGCCATCACCGGTCCGGTGAACATCGGCAACCCCGGCGAGTTCACCATGCTCCAGCTAGCACAGCTCGTGCTACAGAAGGTCGGCGGCCCTTCGAAACTGACCTTCCATCCACTTCCGGGCGATGATCCGAAGCAGCGCCAGCCCGACATCACCCTCGCCAGATCCGAGCTCGGCTGGGAGCCCACCGTGACCCTGGACCAG
>JAQGPE010000706.1 GCA_028293225.1 Akkermansiaceae bacterium
GGCTGCTGCAGGGCTTTCGCTCGGCGAATTCACCGCCCACGCCGCCGCTGGCAGCTACTCCTTTGAAACCGGCCTGAACCTGGTCGCCCGCCGCGGCCTGTTCATGGAAGAAGCCTGTCTCGCCACCCAGGGCAGCATGGCCGCGATGATCGGCGGCGATGAAATTGCCGTCCGCGCCCTGGCGACGGAATGCGATGTCGATGTCGCGAACTACAATGCTCCCGGGCAAATTGTACTTTCGGGGGCTGCCGATGGCATCAAAGCCTCCCTCGATATCGCGAAAGACCACGGCGTCCGGCGTGCGATCCCCTTGAACGTGGCGGGCGCCTACCACAGCCGCCTGATGCAGAGCGCCCAGGATAAGCTCGCCGTTGAGCTGGCAGGTGTCTCCATTCAGCCTCCCGGCATTCCCGTGGTCTGCAACTACGGCGGCACCGTCATCAGCGACCCGGCGGAGATCCGCAGCATGCTGGAAAAGCAGGTCACCGGCTCCGTGCGCTGGACGGAATCCATCCGCTTGCTCTGCGAAATGGGCCACCGCACTTTCATCGAACTCGGCCCTGGAAAGATTCTCGCCGGCCTGGTGGGCAAGATCGACAAGGACGCCGTGGTGCATTCCATTGAGGATCTGGCATCTCTGGAAAAGGCGGTCGAGGCGCTCTCCTGACGCCTCGCAGAATCTGCGAAAAAATGCAAAAATGACCTTGCGGAGTTAGGAGGGTGATCCTAGCCTCCGCGCACGCCGCGAGGCGCTACCGGAGCGGTAGCTCAGTTGGTTAGAGCGCTGCCCTGTCACGGCAGAGGTCGCGGGTTCGAGTCCCGTCCGCTCCGCCATTTTTATGGCAAAAACAGCCACCCTGAAAAGGGTGGCTGTTTTGTTTTGCCCGCATCGCCCCTCCCCTTTCACTTCGTGGGGTTTTCGCGTCTCTGGCATTCACCGAACCGCTGGCCCGAAACAGCCTTCCGGCACCGCACCCGCAATGAAAGGTTGAGTCGCGCCCCGCGATGGCGGAAAACCCCTGCGGCAATGAAGATCGTCGTGGTTGGAAAAGGTGGGCGCGAGCATGCGCTGGTGAGAGCTCTGGCGGAATCGCCAGGGGCTCCGGAGTTGTTCTGTTTTCCCGGCAGCGACGCGATTTTCGAAATCGCCAAGCCGGTGGCGGCGAAGGGCCTGGAAAATCTGATCACCTGGATGCGGGAAAACGCGATCGATCTCTGCGTGGCAGGGGAAGAGAGCTACCTGGTCAAAGGCGAGGGCCTGGCCAATCTCTGCGAAAAGGCCGGCATTCCCTGTTGGGGGCCGCACCTGCAATCGGCCCATCTCGAAGCCAGCAAGGAATTCGCGAAAGCTTTCATGGAACGCCACGGCATTCCGACCGCTGCCGCCACCGCCACGGCTTCGATCGAGGAAGCCCGCACCGCGATCGCAGGGAAATACCCGACTGTGCTGAAATTTGACGGCCTGGCGGCTGGCAAAGGCGTCGCCGTCTGTCTGGACGAAGCGGCCGCTGAGAGTTTCCTGAGTGAAGTGTTCGTCCAGCGGCGTTTCGGCGACGGCCGGGTGCTGGTGGAGGATTTCCTCACCGGCCCGGAAGTCTCGATCTTCGCGGCGATCGTGGATGACCGCTATGTGATTTTCACCCCCGCCCGCGACTACAAGCGGATCGGTGAAGGGGACGCCGGCGCGAACACCGGCGGCATGGGCGCGGTGGCCAGCCGCCGCCTCGTTTCCGCCGAGCTGATGGCGACGATCGAAAAGACCGTGGTCGCCCCGACGGTGGCCGGCCTCCGCAAAGATGAGCTGCCCTACCGCGGCTTCCTCTACTTCGGCCTGATGCTGACGCCGAATGGCCCGAAGGTCATCGAGTACAACTGCCGCTTCGGCGATCCGGAGTGCCAGGCGGTCATGCCTTTGGTGAGAGGAGATCTCGCCAATTTCTGCCTGCTCGGCGCGCAGGGTAAACTCGACCCGCGGCTGATTTCCTTCGATGAAGGCTGGAGCGTCTGCGTGGTGCTGGCCTCGGCGGGGTATCCGGAGATCTCCCGCAATGGCGATGTCATCCGCGGCCTCGACCAGACCCCCGCCAGCGCCCGCGTCTATCACGCCGGCACCCGCCGCAAGGGCGACGGCACCTGGGAAACCCACGGCGGCCGCGTGCTCGCCGTCGTTTCCGGGGGCCCCAGCCGCCATGAAGCCGTGGCCGCCGCGCAGGAGGCCGCCAGTAAAATCTCCTTCGATGGCATGCAGCGCCGCCGCGACATCGGAATCCTCAACTTTGACTCCTGATGAGCCGCACCCTGGGACCGGAAGAAATCGAACAAGGCATCGCCAAGCTTGCGGAAAGCATCCGCGCCCGCAGCGGCGGCCAGCCGATCGCCCTCGTCGGCATCCGCAGCCGTGGCGATGAAGTGGCGGAGCGGCTCTGCAATCACCTCGCCACGGACGATCGCGAACTGGCCTTCGGGATTCTCGACATCTCCCTTTATCGGGACGATTACGAGCACCTGCGGGAAAACCCGAAGCTCCAGGAAACCGACATCCCTTTCACCGTCGATGGCGCCCACGTGATCCTGGTCGATGACGTCCTTTTCACCGGCCGGACCATCCGCGCCGCGCTCGACGCCCTCTCCGACTACGGCCGCGCGGCCAAGGTCGAGCTGGCGGTCCTGATCGACCGCGGCCACCGCGAAATGCCGATCCAGCCCGACTACGTCGGCATCCTGGTGGAGACGGAACGCCACGATCACGTACTTGTTTCCTTGGAGGGCACCGATGGGGAGGATAAGGTCGAGATCGTCGAGCAAACGCACGCCTGACTATGCTGCCCCAACGCCGGAAAACCGCCGAAGAGATCGCCAAGTTGCGTGAAGCGATGGGGCTTCCCGGCGCTGAGAATCCAGACGAAGCGCCACAGGAGACACCGGCCGGCGATCCCGGTCCGGCGGCTCCCGAGCCCGAACCACCGCCTCCGCCCCGGGTCAAGCAGGTGAAATCGCTCAGGAAGAGCGAACGCATCCCCCTATCCGGCGACGAGGAGGCCAGGAGAAAAAAAAGTGCCGATGGCGTGATCCCCGTTCGCAAGCGCACGGAGCAGGAACTCATGGACCTGCGCCGTCAGACCGCGGCGCCTCCGGAGAAATCGATCGCCATGCTCGCCAGCCTCGGCGCTCCCTGGTGGATCATCCTGGCGACCTACCTGCTCACCATTCTCGCGGCCTTCATCGGCTGGTCGTCGATGGCTTTCCACGATCTTTCGGACCTGGATTTCCCGGCCCAGTGGATCGCCGATCTTTACGTGAGCCCCTCGGGTCCCGATGGCGGCAAATGGCTGATGGTCGTCGTATCGCTGCTGGCCCTGGCACTGGCCGGCTGGATCGCCTGGAAAAAGCCGCGCTCCCGCCATCACGCAGGTTTTGTTACGATCATCATCGTACTCGTTGTCACTTTCGGTATCATCTATCACCAGCCGCTTCCCAATGGCCCGTAAGGACCTCCTCGACATTGCCTCTCTCGACCGCGAAGAAATCGAACTTCTTCTCGATCAGGCCGTTCCTTTCAAAGAGCTCTTCACCCGCTCGGTCAAAAAAGTCCCGGCGCTCAAGGGCAAGTCGGTGCTGATGCTCTTCTATGAGCCGAGCACCCGCACCCATTCCTCCTTCGAAGTCGCCGCCAAGCGGCTGTCGGCGGACGTCACCAATTTCGACGTGCCGCATTCCTCCATCGTCAAAGGCGAGTCCGTCCGGGAAACCGTCGAGACCCTGCAGGCGATGCGCACCGACTACATCGTGGTCCGCCACGGTCGCAGCGGTCTGCCTGGAATGATCGCGCGCCAGACCAGGGCCAGTGTGATCAACGCCGGCGACGGCGCCCACGCCCACCCGACCCAGGGCCTGCTCGATGCCTTCACCATCAAGGAGGTCTTTCCGGAACTGACCGGCCGGAAGGTCCTGATCATCGGCGATATTCTCCACAGCCGCGTCGCCCGCTCCACCAGCAACATCCTCACCCGCCTCGGTGTGCAGGTCGCCTATCTCGGGCCCGGCTCGCTGGTGCCCCGGTCGATCCCGGCCGGCGTGCAGCGCTTCACCAACTACGATGAAGCGATGAAGTGGAAACCGGACGTGGTCTACCTGT
>JAQGPE010000723.1 GCA_028293225.1 Akkermansiaceae bacterium
ACCCGCACCGGTTCCACCCGCTTCATCCGGCTCGCCATCAGCCGGATCAAAGGCCGCACCACCAACCGGTTCATCACCCCCGGCGCCGTCTTCATCGGCCGGAAACCCGTCCCGGCCGTCACGATCCCCGCGTCCAGCGCATGCACCATCACCTGCGCCCCGGTCACCTTCTGAATCGCCGCCGCCGCCCCGATGTGATCCGGGTGCGCATGGGTCAGGATCAGCGTGCTGATTTCCTTCCTGCGGATCCCCAGGCTCTCCGCCGCGGCCAGAATCTTCGCGGCACTGCCCGGTAGCCCGGCATCGATCAGCACCCACTCCTCCTCCCCGCGCAGCAGGAAAACATTCACCGGCCCCAGCGGGACCAGATACACTCCCGCCACCACCTCCTCGACTTTCGGCACCGCACTCATGCTTCCATGATTGGTTCAGGTTCCACCACCACCGGCGCCGTTCCCGCCGCCTTCTTTTCACTGACGATCCGGTGCACACGGTACATCAGCACCAGGCACGTCGCCATGCTGCCCAGGACCATCCACCCCAGCGTCGGATAGTGGTCCAGCTTTCCGGATTCGGTCTGAAACACCACCAGCCCCGCCACCCAGGTCGCCACCCCGCCGGACAGCTGCTGCATGGAAGAACTGATCGACATGTAAGCTCCGCGATCCGCCAGATCCGGCATCGCCGAAACCAGGGCTCCCGAAGAAACCATCCGCGCCGAAATGCCGATATACATGAAGACATTCAGCACGATCACCTCCCAGATCGGCGTCACTCCCAGCCGCACGTAAATCAGGATCATGCTCGACGCCAGAATGGAGCCCGCCACCAGCATCGGGAATTTCCCGAACCGATCGCTCGCCCGCCCCAGCAGCGGCCCCGCGATCAGCGAGCAGATTCCCGTGACCATGTAAATCATCGGCAGTTGCTTCAGCGTCAGCCCGAGATTGTTCACCGAGAACGCGCTCGCAAACGGCATCAGCATGAAGCCCCCGGTCGACAGCAGGATTGTCGCCAGGAAGCCCACCTGGTAGCGCGGATTGCGCGCGGTCCGGAAGATATGCAGTAGCGGCGGCACGGTCTTGATCACCGCCAGATGCGCGTTGATCGGCTTCAGCCACAGCACGATCGCGATCCCCACCACGAGGCTCACCACGACGATCAGCAGGAATCCGAAATGCCAGCCGAAGTGCGCCGCCAGCCACAGACCCAGTGGCAGACCCAGCACCTGCGCCGCACCGAAGGCGCTCTGGATCGAACCCATCACCCGCCCGCGCCGCTCCAGCGGAAAGACGTCCGCCACGATCGCCATCGTCACCGAGCCGATCACCCCGCCGAAGAAGCCGGTGAAAATCCGCGCCGCCAGCAGCAGCTGATAATTCGGCGCCAGCGCACAGAACAGCGTCCCGAGGATGAATCCGGCATAGAACACCAGTAGCAGCTTCTTGCGGTCAAAGCGGTCGGCAAAACCCGCCGCGAACAACCCGGAAATCCCGGCCGCCACCGCATAGCCCGACACCACCACCCCGAACTTTGCGGGTGGCACATTGAGTTCCTTCATCAGGATCGCCCCCAGGGGCGAAAGAATCATGAAGTCCAGAACGATGGTGAATTGAAGAAAGGCGAGCAGCGCGACAACGAACCGCTCATACCCTGAGAATTTGGCCACCGGCGCAGGGCCGGTCGGATCAGATGATTGAGATGCCATATGAAATCGAATGAATGAATGAATCCGTAAAAATCTCTGCCGCCGCTGACGGACGGCTCTCCTTACTCTCCCGCCCCATCATCGCCCGCAGGCTCCGGCGTCAGCCCGCGCACCACCATCTCCAGGGCGATCTTCACGATCTCCTCTGACAGAACGAAGGCCTGGGGAGCCTTCCCGCAGTGCGGCTTGCCGAAGCCGTGCCGGTGGAACTTGATCAGCTGGTAGAGCGGTGCGAAGGCCAGCGCCCAATACACCTCCACCGGGACCTTCCGCAGTTCGCCGCGCGCCACCGCTGCCGCCACGAAGCCGCGCATCGCTTCGAAAAATTCCGGACCCAGCCGGGTCAGGAACGGCTCGTGGTACGGCGAGTTCCGTATCTGCTCCAGGAAATCCGCCTGCAGCGGAAAACCCAGCGCATAGCGGATCCGGTTCCGCCACTGGACTCCCAGCCCTTCGGCAAACGACATCTCCGGCCGGAACCCGTCCAGGATGCTCCGCGACAGCTCCCCCATCTCGGACCGGAACAGCTGGAAGATCAGATCGTCGCGGTCGGTGAAGTAGACATACAGGGTCGACGGCGAGACCTTCACCCGCCTGGCCAGCTTCTGCATGGAGAAGCCGTCGAGCCCCAGCTCCACCACCATCTCCAGCGCCCGCAGCCGGATCAGCTTCTCTTTCTCTGGATCGGGCAGCCGCATGCCATTAATCGAATACTCGTTCGATTAAGAGTCAACCGGATTTTTTCGCCCGCTTGTATTCCCCCCCGCCGTTCGCCAAATTGGAAATGCCATGTCCACCCAGGAACGCGCCCTCCAGATTGCCGCCGCCGCCCATGCCGGGCAGACTGACAAAAACGGCGAAGCCTACATCTTCCATCCCATCCGGGTGATGTCGCGCTGCAGCTCCCCGGACGCGAAAATCGCCGCACTCCTCCACGACGTGGTCGAGGACACCTCCGTCACCTTCGCGCAACTCGCCGCCGAGGGCTTCTCCCCGGGCGTGCTCGCCACGCTGCGTCTGCTCACCCGCCCGCACGACGTCTCCTACGACGACTACCTCACCGGCATCCTGACCGACCCGGTCGCCATCGAAGTGAAAATCGCCGACCTGGAGGACAACTCCGACATCCGCCGCTTCCCTGCCGTCGACGAACACTCCCTGGCCCGCATCGGCAAGTACCTGGCCGCCTACCGCCGTCTCACCGGCAAGCCGGCCTGATTTCCCGCCGGGATTCTCTTCGTAACACACTCCCCACTTTCGCGGAAGCCAACCGGTGTTAGAGTGCGGTTGATGAAAGCCATCGCCGTCACCCGCAAGCTGCCGCTCGACGACCCGGAACTCTTTACCGCGGTCGATCTGCCCGATCCCGTGCCCGGTCCTCAGGATCTGCTGATCCGGGTCAAGGCGGTCTCCATCAACCCGGTTGACTACAAAGTCCGGCGCTCCCGCAAAGAGGAGGACACCGAGCCGAAAATCCTCGGCTGGGATGCCGCCGGCACCGTGGAAGCGATCGGCGAAGAAGTCACCCGCTTCCGCGTCGGTGAGGAAGTCTACTACGCTGGCGACATCACCCGGCCCGGCTCGAATGCCCAGTATCAGCTCGTTGACCACCGCATTGTCGCCAAAAAACCGCAGACTCTCGACTTCGAAGCCGCCGCCGCCCTGCCACTCGTTTCAATCACCGCCTGGGAGTGCCTCTTCGACCGCCTCGGTCTGAAAGCCGGAGACCTCAAGGAGGGTAAGGACAAGGTCCTGCTGATCCTCAGCGGCGCAGGCGGCGTCGGCTCCATCGGCACCCAGCTCGCCGCCGCACTCACCGGCTTCACCGTCATCGCCACCGCCTCCCGCCCGGAGTCCGTGTCGTGGACGCAGTCGATGGGCGCCCACCACGTCGTCGACCACTCCGGCGACTGGCCGGCCCAGATCGAGGCGCTCGGTTTCTCCGGCGTCGATTACATCGCCTGCTTCGCCGATACCGCCACCCACTGGGAAGCCATGGCCCGCGCGATCAAACCCCAGGGCAAAATCTGCTCCATCGTCGAGTCCGACACCATCCCCGACCTCGGCCTGCTGAAGAGCAAAAGCGTGACCTTCGTCTGGGAGTCGATGTTCACCCGCTCGATGTTCCAGACCCCGGACATGATCGCGCAGCACGAGCTCCTGGCGGAGGTCGCCCAGCTGGTCGACGCCGGTCACATCCGCAGCATCCTCCGCGAGCGCGGCGGCAAACTCACCCCGGAATCTCTCGCCGAAGCCCACCGCGCCCAGGAATCCGGCCGCAGCATCGGCAAACGCGTGCTCACCGTCGCATGACAAAGCCTACCCATCAGGGTGGACTGAGCGACAACCCGCTCTCCCCCTGAAAACGGAACACTGAAAACGAGCAAACTCCTGCCTTTTCCTCAGTGGATCCAAATGCTGTCGATGATCATGTAAGCGATCATCACCAGCCCGATCAGCAGATTGATCCCCATTCCGGCGACGACCCCCACCGTGGAGCCGATCCCGGAGTGAACCGCCGGCTTCAGCTCCTGCTTCGCGAAGGCTTTCTCGAAAAGGAACGCCCCCAGCAGCGGCCCGGCGAACAGCCCGATCGGCACGAAAAACATCCCCACCAGTCCGCCGAGCAGCGCCCCCCAGGCCCCCCATTTCGTGCCGCCGAACCACTTCGAGCCGGCCGCACTCGCCGTAAACTCAAGGACCTGCGCCAGCACCATCAGCACGCCCAGCACCACAAAGGACCACCACTCCAGCCCCGAGCCCTCGCGACCCAGCATCAGCCGGTGCGCCACCGCTCCCAGGAAAATGATCAGGTGACCGGGCAGCACCGGCAGCACGCAGCCCACCAGCCCCGCGATCAACAGAGCGGCGGTAATGATCCAT
>JAQGPE010000761.1 GCA_028293225.1 Akkermansiaceae bacterium
TGACGCATCCGGAGGCGGACGCTCTGGACCGGGCGATGCTGGAAGTGCTGGAGGAGCATGAGGTCGAGCTGATCGTGCTGGCGGGTTTCATGAAGAAGATCGGGCCGCGGGTGCTGGAGGCCTTTGAAGGCAGGATCCTGAATATTCATCCCTCGCTGCTGCCGAAGTTCGGCGGCCGGGGCATGTTCGGGCAGCATGTGCACCGGGCGGTACTGGCTGCCGGGGAGACGGTCACCGGGGTGTCGATCCACTTGGTGAATGGCGAATACGATCAGGGACGGATCCTGGCGCAGGCGGAGGTTCCGGTGATCGATGGGGATACCGTGGAGACACTGGCGGCGCGGGTGCTGGAGCGGGAGCACGCGTTCTTTGTCGAGACGCTGGCGGCTCTAACAGAGGGTAGATTGAGGCTTTGAGCGGATCGATGGGCAGGCGCATTCTGGTTACCGGAAATGCAGGGTCGGGGAAATCGACGCTGGTCCGGGAGATCGCAGAGAATCTGCGGATCCCCTGTCATGGTCTGGATGCGATCGTGTGGGCACCAGGTTGGCGGAAGACGCCTGCGGAGGAGCGGGATCGCCGCATCCTGGAGCTGATCCAAGGGGAAGCCTGGGTGGTCGATGGCGTCTCGTTTCTTGCGCAGGCGGCCGCGGACACGGTGATCTTTCTGGATGTGCCGCGGCGGGTGTGCTTCTGGCGGGTGGCGAAACGGAACTGGCGTTATCTCTTCCGTTCGCGTCCTGGATTGCCGGCAGGCTGTCCTGAGATCCTGATCGTTCCCGCGCTGTGCCGGATCATCTGGAATTTCCCGGCGCGGGTACGGCCGCGGATTTTGGAGCGAACGGAATCGGGGGGCGGACCGAAGTGCATCTTCCAGGTGAAGAGCCGGGGAGATCTTGACACCTTCCTGACGATGATGAAAACGGCAGGGAATAAAGTCCGGTTGCTTTCTTCGTAAAAAATTTCTTATTAACTCTGATCCATCTCATGAGCGGCAAAAATCGGGATCTGTTTACCCTGGCTGACGAAGTTGTGGACGAGCCAAGCTTTATCGATTTTCTGTGTGCGCTCGCCGCCGATCGGGAGGATGAAATTCTGAAGGAATCCATTTCCCCGTCATCTCCGTATGGTCCCGGCGCGAATGGATGGGAGAACGGGACGATCGAGGACTTTTTGGGCACGGCAGCGGGATGGGCGGAGGGATCAAGAAATGGGATGCCTCTCTACGAGGTTCCTGCCAACCCGTGGACGCGCTGTGCGCAGATCCTCCTGATGGGAAAGGTCTACGAGTAGTGACGACGACGCTTTGATCAGTTGCCCTGATAGACGCGGACGTAGTCGACGTACATATCGGCGATGCCGGCGTAGCGGCTGAGGTCTTTTTTCCAGCCGCTGATGCCGCCGATGGCGAAGTTGATGAAAAAGAAGAAGGGTTCCTCCTTCGACAGGCGGCCGGTGGGGTGGCGGCCGATCTCGACATTGTCGCAGTAGTAGATGGTGTCGTCCTTGCCGACCTTCACGCCGTAAGTATGAAACTCATCGTACCAACTGGAGCCGCGGAGGCCGGGAAGGGTGGTCATGGAGATGGGGCCGTGGATGCCGGGCTGGGCGGTGTCCTTTTTGCCGTCGTCGCCCTGGTTCCAGTAGTGGCTGGTGGCTTCGTAGCCGGGGAAGTTCGGGTTGCCGGGGCCTTCGCCGCCGTAGGCTTCGATGACGTCGAGTTCGTCGACCGGAGTATTGCCGCCCTTGTAGGTTTGCTGGGTCATCAGCCAGAAGGCCGGCCAGGTGCCGGTGGCGGATTGGGCGATGAAGCGGCACTCAAAATAACAGGGGGCCTTGGCGACGATGCCGGTGCCATCGGCGCGGAGTGAGGAGAGCAGGCCGGTGGAGTTGAGGGCTTCGCTGGCGCGGATGCGCAGCAGGCCATCGCGCTGGGAAAAGGGGTTGGCGGGGCCGGAGGGGTCGGCAAAGGGGATGCCGCTGAAGTCGCCGCCGCCGGGCTTGTGGGCGGCATAGGTGGCGTCCTTGCCGCTGGGGGAGATGGCGGGCAGGCGGTCGAAGTCATCGACGAAAAGTTCCTTCATGCCCTTGGCCTGGGGAGGGGCGGCGCCGGCCTTGGCTTTGTCGGGGCCGCTGGTGTGGTAGAGGACCAGGAAACAGTTGTCGCTTTCCGTGCCATTGGTGCCGTGGAGCTTCAGGGTGATAGGGCCGCGCGGAAAGCCATCGGCTTTGAAATCAAAGGAGCCGCCGCCGGTTTCGCTGAGTTGCAGGGTGGCCAGCTTCACGGGCTTGCCGTCTTTCCAGGTGGTGATCTCGATTTCCTTCAGGCCGGGGGCGAGGATTTCGATCTTGGCGCCGGCGGCGATGTCCGAGCCGTATTCGGGAGCTACGACGGCCACTGTATTTCGCGGAATGCCGCGTGGCGGCGGAGGCCCGGCGGCGTGGATCATTTCCCACTGGCCGGACCAGCGGTCCTGCTCGGTGGGGGCGGCGTCCATGTCGGAGGCGGGGCCGCCGAGGCGGTGCTCGATGTTCAGGTATTTTCCCTGATCCGAGCGGAAGCTCTGCCAGTGGGCGGAGATGGTGGCGGGGGTCCACCATTGGTTGGGGGCCTCGTTGCGGGTGGCGGCGCAGGGGGTGACGCCTGAGGCGGCGGCTTCGAGGGCGTGGCCGGTGGCTTTATTGAGCAGGCGGAGTTTGCCGTCCTTTTCCTCGGTGCGCCAGCGGAAGGCATCGCCGTCGCCTTCCTTGCAGACCGCCTGGCCCTGTTCTTCGCCGAGCCACTCGTTCTGATACCAGCGGCTGTGGATTTTGAACCAGGTGGGTTCGGCGGCGTGGAGGAGACCGCCGAGGGTCAGAAAGAGGAAGGGCAGAAGGCGGGGAGGCATGCGATCGAGGGATACCGCGCGGCTTTACAAAATCTGTCGGAGTCCGATCTCGAGTGGCGGCTTGATTTCCGGAATCGCGCGTGGCACTGTACCCGGTGCGATAACCCGCGATACGATATGAGGAGCGAAACCTTGCATGCCTGGCGGTCAGTGGACCGCAATCTGATTGCCCTGCTGGCGAGCGTCATTCCTGGGGCCGGCCATCTTTACAAACGTCACTACCTGATCGGGTTTACGATCCTGATCGGGGGGAACCTGTTGATGGTTTTCACCGCGGTGCTGTTGGGCTTCGCGACCTTCGGGCTGTCGATGATTGTGGTGCCGGCGCTGTATATCGCGGGGGTGGCTGCGTATGCGTATGACATTGAGGATCTGCACGGGAAGCACCGCTGGCTGCATCCGTGGCGGGCGGGGGAGGGGGTGGTGGAGACGCCAGACTTGAAGAAGCCAGACGCTGGACCTGAGGAGGGTGAGGCGAGGTCTTGAGAAGAGCGGCCGCGGCGGGACGCCGGGGAGGAGGAGCTTGAGGGCGCGTCCGTCGTGCGTGCTTGCGCACGGTGGTTTGCCAGGGGTTTCACCCTTGGCTGTCTCATTTCGCACCTTTGGTGCTCTTTGAACTGGCTCAGTCGCCGAAGAGATTGCCGATGCCGCCGAGGACGGAGCCTTCGCCCTTGCCGCTGGAGTACATGCTGGTGATGCGGTGGGCCAGGCGGGAGAAGGGCATGCTCTGGAGCCAGACGGTGCCGTGGCCCTGGAGGGTGGCGAGGAAGAGGCCCTCGCCGCCGAAGACCATCGACTTCAGGCTTCCGGAGCGCTGGATGTCGTAGTTGATGCCCTTGGTGAAGGCGACGATGCAGCCGGTATCGACGAAGAGCTTTTCGCCCTTCAGCTCCTTGCGGACGACGGTGCCGCCGGCGTGAACGAAGGCCAGGCCATCGCCGTTGAGGCGCTGGAGGATGAAGCCCTCGCCGCCGAAGAGTCCGGCGCCGAGCTTCCTGTTGAAGGCGACGCCGACCTGGGTGCCGAGAGCGGCGCAGAGGAAGGCGCCTTTTTCACACATCAGTTCGCCGCCGTGAACGGAGAGATCGACGGGGACCACCGTACCGGGATAGGGGGCGGCAAAGGTGACGCGCTTCTTGCCCTGGCCCTGGTTGGTGAAGTGGGTCATGAAGATCGACTCGCCGGTCAGGGCGCGTTTGCCGACCGCCATCAGCTTGCCCATGAAGCCGGAGTCGGGCGTGGAGCCGTCGCCCATCTTCGTTTCGAAGACGATGCCGTCCTCCATGTAGTTCATGGCCCCGGCCTCGGCGATGACGGTCTCGCGCGGGTCGAGTTCGATTTCCACCATCTGGATCGACTCGCCGATGATCTCGTAGTCGATCTCATGGGAGCGGCGGCCGGACGGGGCGGCGCCGGATGGCGGCAGTGGCGGCGGGGGAGCGCCCGCGCCCTTGAAGAGGTCCGGCAGGACCCCGGAAGCGGCTTCCCAGCCGGCCATGCCCGCGGTCCAGACCAGGGTCGCAGGGGTGATGATGCCGCCCTCGACCAGTTCGGCGAGGTTTTCTTCGGAGGTGGAAGCCTGCGATCCGGAGGCCGAGTGGTAGTGCCAAGTTTTCATCTCAGTGGAGTATTTAAGATCAATCTGCTTACGCAGTTGAAATTTCTGACAGTAATTCCACTAGGCCGGGGCTGTGCCCTGGCTGCTAAATTTGCCCATCTGGGTGTTGAGCAGATGGTTTGCGAAGCTTCGGATTAACAATGCTTCCAAGTCCTTGATTAACACGTCAGCGACGTGATAGGCGCTGAAGTAATAAGCCAAATGATGTAATGGAACGAAGTGCTCTGCGATTTGACGCGTTTTTTCGTTGCTCGTGCGGTACGCCATTTTTCTATCGGGGTGGCTCACTTTGCGAATCTTCTGAACTTCACCACGGTCCCTATTGAAGACAGAATTGATTTCCTTCCAAAGGCTCTGCCTCTTGGCTTGTCCCGCGTAAATTGCATGACCTCTGCTGTCGAAGAATACGTATATGCCATGGTGCTCCATGAGCTCCTGTTTCAGGCCACTGCGATATGGATGAATCTGGCCTTTTTCCAGATGGCTGAAAATCCGAAAGGTTTGTGAGTTCAACCTGGCAGTGACCTTTTTGATCGGAAAGAACTCTACCAGTGGCCTGATTGCATTTCTCTGCAGTTCCTGATTGCCGCCTTTGTTAGCTTGGTTTGCAAGCCGCGCTACGTCAGTCGGGCTCACCGCTTCTTTGTTCTTCCATGTGTGGATCGTTTGAGGAGTCACTCCCAACTTAATTGCCAGAGTTCGATCTGTGGGGGCGTTGAACTGCTTTTTAAGTGCTTCGATAACGGAAGATCCTGTCATGATGGGCGGGAGGTTTGATGATATCAAACGATCTTCTAACAGGCGTGCCAATCTAAAACATGTCGATCTTTCAGTCGCCGCCACCGCCACCGCATCCTCCACAACCGCTGCTGCCGCAACTGGATCCGCCGCCGCTGTCCGAGGAGGAACTACAGCTTGATCCGCCGCCGCTGTCGGAGGAACTACAACTGGAGTAGGTGGAGGTGCTGCAGCCGGAGGAGGAGCCGCCGTCGCCGCCGGCGGGGGCTGGCTGGCCCAGGCGGGGATTGCGCATCATCCAGGTGGATACCTCCGGAAATTCGGTGGCGGCCGCCACGGCGGCGGCGCCGAAGAGGGCGGGACCGATCGCCCACAAGGCGAGGTTCGGGCTGCTTTCCTCGAGGGTTGAGGTCGTGGTCCACTGGTTCCGGATGCGGACTTTTTCCAAGGCCGCCTGGCCCGCGGCGGTCAGGCCCCCACGACGATTGGACGCGTGTTTCATCATCAGCGATTTCGTGAGCACCGTGATGGCCACCGCGATGAACAGGAAGCTGACCGGGCGGCCGCGGTCAAGGCCGACGAGGATCTTGATGCCGCCGAGCACGGCGAGTGCGATCAGGGGCGTGCCCTCGCCGTGGTTTTTCCGCCACTCCTTGGCGGTGGGACGGAGGCCCTTAGCGGCCAGTTTGGCCTCCAGTTGTTCAAACTCCGGATTCAGCGCGGAGTCAATCGCGGCGACATGCCACCCGCCAGTGCCCGTCCCCCGGATGCGGTCGATCAAGGTACGCTCCAGCAGGTTCAGTCCGGATGGCAGGGGTGCTTCCGTCGTGACCAGGCGGGGAGTGGACCATTGGCTGTCCCAGGCGATCACGCCGGACTTGAGCATTTTCAGCAGCAGGACCTCCATGACGCGGGGCTTGCCGCCGGCGAGGAGGGCGATCTCGTAGGGATCGCTGAGTTCCTGTGGCGGAGCGGGAATATCGTAGCGGGCATTGCGGGCGCGGATGCGTTGCCAGGTCCAGGCGGTGGCGATGAGGTAGGCGACGGCGTAAAAGAGGAGGAAGTCGGGGCCCTTCCAGTCGATCAGCGGGATTTCAGCGATGAGAGCGGGGGAGGAGGCGATCATGCGAAGGGATTGGAGTTTTTGCGGGCGAGAGGATTTTTCGGAATGACCCAGTGGCTGGCGGTATCGACCCAGCGTTTCGGACCCGGCTTTCCGGATGGAGTCTCCGGCCGTGGCCAGATGTCGGCGGGTGGCTCCTGGCCGAAGTGGGTCCGATAGCTTTCCAGGGTCCGGGCGTACCAGTCGGTGAATTTTTCGGTCTCGCTGCGCCCGCCGCGGGTGGGCTCGTGGTGGAGTTCGAAGCCGAGGAGATCCCGGCAGAGGTCCTGCCAGTAGCTGCGGGTGTAGAGCAGGTGCAGGTGCCAGGCATGGTCGACCGCATCGGGCGGGGAGACCGGGTGGCCAGCGACGGCGGCGAGGAACAGGAAGCGGCGGTATTCGCCGATGGCGCGGGCCGCCTCGGCATGGGTCCAGCCGTGCTCGCGGGCGAGACGGCTGGAGAAGGGGAAGGCCGAGCCGGGGTCATCCAGCTCGAAGTCTTCCAGGCGCTCCCACAATTTCAGGTGCAACTCCTGCACGGCTCCCGGTCTAGAGGGGATGCCGATTCCATACAAGCGGCGGATTTCCGATCGGCCGGTCGGCTTCAGGGGAGGCCGGCCTGGCTCTTGAACTGGCCGAGCAGTTTCGCTTCGCGCGGAGTCATGGGATAGGGCCCGGCGAATTCCATGCCGGCGCCGGGGATCCGCTTCGAGCGGCCGGCGAAGGCGTGGCGGCCTTTCAGATAGTACAGGATCAGATACTGGCGTTGCTCGCTGGAGGTCTCGGCGATGAAATCCGGCTGGCCTTTCATCCCAAGAAACATCCTCAAGTCCGGATGATCGATCGATTGGTGCACCAACCGGCGGTGGCCGAGGGTTTCCGGCTGATCACGAACCAGCATGATGCGGTCCTGGGCCGCGCGCTCGGTCCAGCCGGCGTCGAAGCCGCGGCTGACAGGTCCGCAGGAAGCCAGGAGGAGCAGAGGAGTGAGGGCGAGCCAATGGATCATGACGCACCTCCTACGTTGGCGGCGGCGGGCCTGTTGCGGCGATCGCGTTCGATCAGCTTTTGCAGGGCGTGGACGTTCGGGCGGTTCGCTTCGGACTCGATGAAGAAAGCGGTCTCGATCGGCACCAGGTACTCGACGGCGGAGTTCACGCCGATCAGGCGGCCGTAGGCGTCGATGACCGGGCCACCGCTGTCGCCGGGCTGGAGCGGGACGTCGTATTTGAAGCGGCCGAAGGAGTTGGGGGCAAAGCCGGTGACCATTTTTCCGGGCGTGCTTTTGAAGCCGGTGGCGATGCCGGCGTGGATCACGCCGGTGCCTTCCGGGATCCACTGGTTGGAGGGCGCCCACTCGTAGTAGAGCGGCGTCGGCACATCGATGTGCAGCAGTGCGACATCGCCCGATCCCGAGCGCCAGACGATCCGCGCTTTCACCGCTTTCAGGGTGCCGGTCTGGCCTTCCAGCACGAAAACGTTGCGACCCGGTGAGTGGGTCAGCACGTGGTCGGCGGTGATGAAATAGCCATCGGGAGTGATCGGCACGGCGGAGCCGCCATCGGCGTCTTCCGGCCCGCGGCCCTTGCGGAAGCTGCTCTCGACCCAGGGGTTCAGCTCATCCTTTGACGACACCACCACCGCGGTCATGCGGCGTGCGGCCAGGTGATAGACCTTGGCGCCGGGCACGGCAGGATCGGCCGGCGGAGAAATCGGGGTGCATGCCGGGATCCATAGGGCGGCCAGAAAGGCCATCGACATGCGGGAGAAGAGCATCCGCCGACAACTAAGCAAAGGAGCGGTCATTTCTCACGCGATTTCTTCGGCGGCGGTGAGGATCGCCTGCAATGCGGCCCGATCGGCGGGCGGGAGCACCAGGGCGGTCAGTTCGCCCAGTTCCCGCCACACTTCGCCCTCCCGCGGTTGGAGGGCGCCGGCGGGAACCTGGTGGACATGGAGGGTGACGCGGTAGCGGGTGATGGCGTACTTGCGCTGATGAACGACGGGGAATGCGGCCAGCTCCGCGGCGGTTCTTTCCGGCAGCCGCCACATGCCCTCGCGGCGGCCCTTGCCGAGGCGGCGCAGCAGGATCAGGCCATCGGCGACCGCGCAGGCGGCGTGCTCGGCGATGTCTTCGGAGACGGCTTTTTTGCTCTTGCGCGGCAGCGTCTCCGGCTCGCGGGTGGCGCAGAAATCCGCGACCGGGCACGAAAGGCAATCCGGCACGCCGGGGCGGCAGACGGTCTGGCCCAGCTCCATCAGGGCGGAGTTATAGATCCGCGGGTGCTGGTGATCCAAGACGATCTCCGCCGTTTCCCACAGCCAGCGCAACATCGCGGGTGAGTCGATCGCTTCCGGCCGGTCGAAGAGCCGGGAGAACACGCGGGCGACATTGCCATCGACGAGGGGGGCGGGCCGATCGAAGGCGAACGACAGGACGGCTCCGGCCGTGTAGCGGCCGACTCCAGGCAGGGCCAGGATTTCGGCGTGGCTGTCCGGGAAGCGGCCGCGGTGGCGGTCCATCACGGCCCGGGCGGCGTCGCGCAGCATGCGGGCGCGGCGATAGTAGCCGAGGCCTTCCCAGGCTTTCAGCAAGGGATCGTCCGCGGCGGCGGCAAGAGATGCCAAGTCGGGGAAGCGCTCCAGGAAACGGCTGTAGAAACCACGGCCTAACACGGTCGCGATCTGGGTCTGCTGCAGCATGACTTCCGACACCAGGATCGCATACGGATCGCGGGTCCGGCGCCAGGGGTAGTCCCTGCCGCCGCGGGCAAACCATTCGCACAGGCGGGCGCGGAAAAGCTCTGCCGATCCGGGCAGAGGATGATGACAAACCGGCTTCAGCACGGGCCGCGGGTCAGCGGGAAATTTTCAATTCCAGCACGTGGCCTTTCGGAATCCAGTGCTCGGTGGAGCCATCCTTCACGCCCACCCACTCGGGGGAGTCGGCGACCAGGGTTCCGGAGATTTCCGGGCTGCTGAGAGAGATGGAGGTTTCGTTGCCACCGTATAACTTCAGCGTGCACTTGGCGCCAATCATCGGAGCGGACGGCAAATCCTTGCTCGAAGAAGAGGACTGGGCTTGGCTGCGTTCGCAACCGGTTTGGGCCAGAATCCCGGCCGCGAGAACCGGAGCGAGCAGCGGGAAAGGAATCTTCATCCCGCACCGTTAGTTTGAATCCGCCGGTCCAGCAAGTATCCGTTTTCTTTTCCCCTCCGCCATGGCCCTGACCTCCCACACCGCGCCGCTGACCCCCGCCCAGGCGAAGTTGTTGCGGCAGTCGCTGGAGGATCACGGCTTCGATTTCGAGACGAAGCCATACACCCTCTACGCGGCGAAGAAGGGCAAGCTGAACGTGGCGGTCTACGAAAAGGGGCCGAAGGTGCTGGTGCAGGGCAAGGACACCGAGGACTTCATCCGCTTCATCCTGGAGCCGGAGGTGCTCGGCGAGGCCAAGCTGGGCTATGAGGAGATCGCCGACCCGGAGATGTTCGCCCCCCATTTCGGAATCGATGAGAGCGGCAAGGGCGACTATTTCGGCCCGCTGGTCATCGCCGGGGTCTACACCGACGCCGCGATCACCCGGCAGCTGATGGCGGCCGGCGTCATGGATTCGAAGCGGATTTCCTCGGCAAAAAAGATTCGCGATGTCGCAGCCCGGATCCGGGATACCCCGGGGATCGTCACCGCTGTCGTGGCGATCGGACCGGAGCGCTACAACGAAATGCACACTTCCTTTGGCAATCTCAACCGTCTGCTTGCCTGGGGGCACGCCCGGACGATCGAGAGCCTGGTCCGGCAGCGGCCCGATTGCCCGCGCGCCTTGAGCGACCAGTTCGCCAAGCCGGAGGTGCTGGCCCGCGCCCTGAAAAAGCAGGGTGTGGAGATCCAGCTCGACCAGCGGACCAAGGGAGAATCCGACATCGCGGTGGCCGCGGCCTCCATCCTGGCGCGCGAACGTTTCGTCGATTGGATGGACAAAACCTCCGAATCCGGGGGAGTGAGGCTGCCTTTGGGCGCTTCCGAGGCCGTGGTGGAGGCTGCCATACAGGTTGTGGAGCGTCACGGGCTCCCCGGACTGGGCAAGGTCGCAAAGCTACACTTTAAGACAACTGCAAGGGTTTGCGGCGATTCAAACGGGTCTGGCATGGATTCCGCATAATTTTGTTGGATTTTTCGCGGGACAAAAGGGTGCCCCTATGTTGTCCAATCCGCCCCGCACCCCACGAACTCAATCACCCGTACGTCCATGGCAACCATCACTAAGCGCGAGCTCGTCATCAAGATTTCGAACGAAACCGGTCTCACTCAGCAGCAGGTTTTCGACGTGATCCAGCGCACGCTGGACTCGATCACGGACTCCCTCTCCAACGGCGACACCGTCGTTATGAGAAATTTCGGCGCCTTTCAGGTGAAAGAGACCAAGGCCAAGATCGGCCGCAACCCGAAGGATCCTGACAAGGATGTGCCGATCCCGGCCCGTGCCGTGGTGAAGTTCAAGCCCGGCAAGGAAATGAAGGAACAGGTGGCGCGCACGCTGCCGATGATCCGCGAGCGCAAAAAATAAGCATCAGGGCCGCCTCCCGGCCCGCGACGGCTTGCGGCGTCAGCGAGTCGCCGCTACCAATCCGGCCATGCAGCGCCAAATCCTGCCGCTGGCCGTCCTGGCCCTATCTCTGGCCTCCTGTGCCTATCCTGGCGGGAGCTACCGGGGCTACATGACGCGCTCCTATCACGAAAAGGGCGCCGACTGGCACCCGATGGGGGTCGATGAGGCCCTTCATTACGACGAAACCGGGATCGCCTCCTGGTACGACGAGTCCAGTTTTCTCGGATTCAAGCGTGGCCAGACCTCGCTGGGGGAAAAAGTGATGCCCTGGCATCTGATCGCCGCCCACAAGACGCTGCCGCTGCCCTGCATGGTCAAGGTGACCAATGTTCAGAACGGGCGGTCCGTGAAGTGCCGCGTCAATGACCGGGGTCCTTTTGTGGCCAACCGGATCATCGATCTTTCCCCGCGCGCCGCGAAGAAACTGGGTTTTCGTGACAACGGGCTCGCCCAGGTCGAGGTGAAAGTGATCTCGGTGGGGGATGGCTCCTACAAGCGGACGGCCGGGCGGAAGTGGTTCTTCGGACTGTTCTAACGGCCGGGCGGGGAGTTTCCGAAGTGGCAACTGTTGCCTGATTTGGTTCGCCAAAGGAGGAGCGGCGGGACGATGTTGAGGCCGTGAAACTTTGGATCGCCACCGCCCTCGGAGCCGCCTGGATGCTTTCCAGCTGTGCCGGCCCTTCCACCGGACGCGCCGCCTCCGGGTCCGGCAGCAGCCTGCGGCCGGATGAATGGGGCCACCGCGCGGGGCCGCAGGGTTTCCGCACGGTGATTATCGATGCCGGTCACGGCGGCAAGGATTCCGGGGCGGTCTCGCCCTGGAACGGCGTGAAGGAAAAGGATCTGACGCTCGACACGGCCCGGCGCGTCCAGAGCCTGCTGTCCGGCAAGGTGAAGACCCAGCTGATGCGCGGCGACGATACCTTCGTGGAGCTGGATGACCGCGTCGCCAGGGCCAGCAGCCGCGATGCCACCATCCTGGTCAGCATTCACTATAACTCCGGGCCGGCCGGTCTGCGCGGGCCGGAGACGTATTACTGGCGCGTCGACAGCCACGGCCTCGCGACCCGCATCCAGCGGAATATTTCCTCCGTCGCTCCCGCGCAGTCTGGCAACCGCGGGCTGGTGCGCCGCCGCATCCGCCTGACCCGCAACCCGAACGTGCCGTGCGTGCTGGTGGAGGTCGGCTACATCAGCAGCCCGGGCGAGGTGAAGCTGTGCTCGGATCCCGCCTACCGCGACCGGATGGCCAGGGCCATCGCCGGGGCGATCCTGGATCAGCAGCAGAAGGGCGATGCGGGGACGGGGCCGCTGCCGCGTCCGCTGAATGAGCCGCCGAGCCGTCCGAGCGATCCGGCGGGGTCTTGAAGTCGTCCGTGCTTTCGCACGGTGGTTTTCCAGGGGTTTCACCCCTGGCTTTCTCATTTCGCACCTTTGGTGCTCTTTGAACCGATCAGGCCGCCGGGCGGCGCTTTCTTTTCAGCAGGCTGCCGGTGGCTGCGACTCCCAACAGGAGGGCGGAGGAGGATTCCGGGACGGTGTCGCCGGTGATGACCATGCCCCAGCTTTCGACGACATGGGTCTGGCCGCTGGAAAGGTCGGCGACGAAGAGGGACCAGTTGCCCTCGGCGCTGGTGCTGTGGAAATTCGACAGCAGGGCTGTGACCGGGGAGGCGTCGGTCACCGAATTCGGATTGACGTTGCGTCCGTCCGGCTGCCAGGTGCCGGTCAGGGGGCTTCCGGCGACCGGAGTGAAGGTGGCCTGATAGGTGTGGATGTTGCCGTTGGTGGCGACGTCGTCGAAGGTCACGTTGAAGCCGGAGTCGCCGTAGCCGAAGGCGTCGCCGGCGGTCTTGCCGGTGCGGTTGAGCAGTACGCTGACGGCGCTTTCGCTGGAGACGTAGGCGTAGAGGTCGCCATTGAAAGCGCCGGTGATCGAGAGGGTGATCTGGATGGAGTCGATCGACCGGATGGATGAAGTGAGCGCCTGGGAGTTGAGGGCGCCGGCGGGGTTGCCGTCCGGCACCGCCAGGCCGAGTCCGGAGAAGTTATAGGTCTCGGTGATGACCGCGCCGTCCGCAGCCGCGCAGGCCAGGACAAGACCGGCAACCAGGGCCGGGAAATGGAATGATTTCATGGCAATGGAAGTGAGTGAGAGAGATTCAAGGAGTCACGACGCGGTAGAAACGCGTGGCAGGCAGTGGGGCGGGATCGGTGAATTGGAATTTGCCCAGCGCATCGGTCGTCAGCGTGGCGCGGTCGACCCAGGAGCCGGGATTCAGTGTATCCGAGGATTGGATGCGGTAGGTCGCTCCGAGGATGCCGTTGAAGGTGATTTTCATGGAGCCGTCGGGCTGGGGTTCCAGCTTTGAGATGGTTTGAGCCTGCGCGTCGGGATCGGCGGCGATGGCGACGGTGACCGTGCCGGTGGCGGTGCCGCCGTGGCCGTCGCTGATGGTGTAAGTGAAGGAGTCGCCGGTGAGGAACCCTTCGTTGGGCAGGTAGAAGACGGTGCCGTTGGCGACGGTGACGGTGCCGTGGGCGGCGGTTCCCGCCGAGACGAAGACCGGAGTGTCGCCGTCGACGTCGGTGTCATTGGCCAGCAGGGTGGCGACCGGGACTTTGACGGAGCCGGTGGGGAAGCGGGTGATGGTATCGGCGCCGGCGACGGGATCGTCGTTCACCGGGGTGACGGTGATGCTGACTGTCGCCGTGGCGGCGGAATCGGTGGTGCCGTCATTCGCCTTGAAAGTGAAGCTGTCGGTGCCGTGGTAGTTCAGGGCCGGGGTGTAGGTCAGGTTCGGGGCGGTGCCACTGAGCGCGCCGTGCTGCGGAGGGGTGATCACGGTGAAAGTGAGCGGGCTGTTCTCCACGTCCGAGCCGCCGAGGGTGATCGCTTTCGCGGTGTCCTCGGAGGTGGTCACCACCTGGGGGGCGACGACCGGGGCGTTGTTGAGGATCTTCAGCGTCCCGGTGGCGGAGCCGCTGCGGTTGGAGTCGTTGATGGTGGCGACCACGGCGTAGGAGCCGACCGCGGTGGGCGGAGTGGCGGAGCCGTCGTAGGTGAAGCCGACGGTCAGGCCGGCGGGCGTGGTGGTGGCGGTCGCGGCGTGGGGGCTGCCGTCGTAGTTGACGCTGAGATTGCCCAGCGCGACGGTGGCCGCCGCCTTGTCGATGACCAGAGTGCCGGAAGCGGAGCCCTGATAATTGGTGTCACTGATGACCGCACTGACCGCGTACGAGCCGGCATTGACCGGCACGGTGGCCGATGCGTCGTAGGTGAAGCCGAGGGTCAGCCCGGCCGGAGTGGTGGTCGCGGTGGCCGCGTGCGGGCTGGAGTCGTAGGTCGCGTGGAGGCTGCCGGCATTGAGGGCGATGGTGGCGGTGGCCTTGGCGATGGTGATATGCAGGGTGGCGGTGCCGGTGTTGCCGAGTGCGTCGGTGGCGCTGATGGTCACGTCGCTGGCACCGGGCTGGGTGGGCGTGCCGGAAATCAGGCCGCTGGTGGCATTCACGCCAAGGCCTGGGGGCAGAACCGGAGCGCCATAAGATACGGCGCCTCCCGTAGCGGCGATGGTGTAGCTGAAAGAGCTGCCGTAGGTGCCGGAGGCAGTCGCAGCGCTGCTGATGACCGGCGGAGTGTGATCGACGCTAAAGGCCGAGCTGGGGCCGGCGGCCGGGGCGGCATTTCCGAAAGTATCGGTGGCGGTGCCCGCGGCGATCGTGATGCTCAGCGTTCCGGTGCCGCTGAGGCCGGAGAGCGTCACGGTGCGGGTGGTTCCGCTGCCGGTGACGACCACGGAGGAAGCTGCGGCATCGCCGGTGTGGTTCACCGTGATGTTGGATGTGGCGAGGGTGGCCGAGCTGAAATGGTCATCGGCGTAGGTCACCGTGTAGCTGACTGGGTCGTCCTTCGTGAGCGAGGAGGACGGGGCGCCAATGCTGACGCTTGGGGGCGTGGTATCGGCAGCGCTGATGGCATAGACTAGGGTCGCCGTTCCGCTGCCGCCGCTGTTGGTGGCCTTGATGGTGGCGTTGAAAGTGCCGCTGGCGCTGGGGGTGCCGGTGATCTGGCCGTTGGCCGCATTCACATTCAGGCCGCCCGGCAGTCCCGTGGCGCTGAAACTGGTGGGGGAGTTCGAAGCGGTGATGGTGTAGGTGCTGATGGGGACGCCGACGGTGCCGCTGGCCGTGAGCGTGCTACTGATGACCGGAGCGGGAGCTGCGATGGTCAGACCGGTGGGGACTGCCGCGGTCGTCAGAAAAGGGGAAACGGCTCCGGAGGTGAGATCCACGGCGACGATCTTGTTCACGCCGGTGAAACTGTCGGCGACGAGAGCCCGGTTGCCGGCGAGGTCCAGGACGAGTTCGGAAGGGTTTCCGGCGATGGCGGTTGCTACCGTAACCGAGGTGCCGTCCGAGAGTTTGGCGTAGAAGAGCGCGTCGCTTGGCGCCGGGGTGGCTCCGCCTCCGCCGTTGGTCGTGTAGTAGAGACGCTGGTTTGTCGAATCGAGCGCCAGGGCCGTGGCGATGCTGGAGGTGGTGGCAAAGGTCGAGACCGCGCCGTTGCTAAGATCCACGCTCATGATCTTGTTCACTCCGGTGAAGGCGTCGCTGACGAAGGCGCGGTGATTCGCGAGATCCAGGGCGAGAGCCCCAGGAGCGCCGGCGATGTTGGTTGCCACGGTGCTCATCACCCCCGCACTGGTGATTTTCACCAGGGCATCGGTGGCGGAGGGGGTCGAGGTGGAACCGCCCTGGACCGCCAGGTAGACATCGCCGGTGGCGACATCGATCTTGATATCGGTTGGGGCGCCGATCAGGCCGGTGGCAAAGGTCGTGACCGTCCCGGAACTGAGATCGATGGCGAAGATCTTGTTCACCCCGGCGAAGCCATCGGGCACCAGCGCGCGGTTATTGGCCAGATCGATCGCCACGCTGGTGGGAGCGCCGGCGACACCTGCTTTCACGATGCCCTGATTGGTTGCATCCAGGTCGGCACGGACCAGTGCGTCGAGGGTATCGGGAGTAGAGGTCGTGCCGCCCGAGGTCACATAGTAGACCTTTGTGGCGGATGCCGCACCAGCCCCACTCAAACCCGCAACATATGCCAAACAGGTTGAAAACAAGGCGTTCCTTGCGCCACGAAAGCGGAGATTGGGTTTCATAATGAACTGAGAAAAAAAGAGCCGTGACGGGTTGAATCACGGCAAGCCAAGGGCAGACGGGTGCAACTTTCAGTTATTTACTATCAGATTTACAAGATAAAATATGACGTGATGCGATAAAGCCGCGATGACTGCTCCGTAATTTTGCTATCGGACCGTGCTGAGGCATTTCCCCTAACAACAAGCGCGCGGATGGCATTCCATCCGCGCGCTGTGAGTGACAGGGTTTCCCGGGACCGGGTTACTGCTTGCCTAACAGATAGGCCAGCAGGTCTTTCAACTCGTCCGGATTCAGGCGCCCGATGAGGCCGGGCGGCATCGGGGAAATCGGCGATTTCTTCAGCTGCTTGATGTCGCTTTTCGGGATCTCGATGGTGGCGCTGAAATCGAAGGGATTGGTGGCGACGATGTCGGTTTCATCCTTTTCCTCGATCAGCTTGCCGACCACCTGCGAACCGTCGCCGCGGGTGATGAGGTCGAAGGCGTACTGGTCGGAGATGACCTTGCTCGGATCGAGGATCGCCTCCGCCACATCGTGGACGGTGAAGCGGCCGCCGAGCGCGCTGAGGTCCGGGCCGGCCGAGCCGCCCTCGCCGCCGAAGCGGTGGCAGGCGACACAGAGCGAGCCGCGGAACATGTTGCGGCCATTCTCCTTGTTGCGGCCCTCCAGGCCTTCCGCGGCGACCTTCTCGACATCCTCCATGGTCCAGTTGCGACCCGGGCCTTTCGGCTGGGGCAGGTTGGCCAGGATGCCCGGCACGGCGGCGGGGGCCAGCTTCACCAGCCACTCGCGCTCCTCCGGAGTGGCGGTCGCCAGGGCCTGCTTGCGCAGATCCTTGATAAAGCCGACGTAGCTGTTGCCGCCGCTCTTTTCCTCCAGCCGGTCAAACCAGCCGAAGAAGCGTTTGCGGTCGTCCACGCTCCACGGGCCTTTCACCACCCGGAGGCAGTAGGCGTAGTGAATGACCTGGGCGGGAGGCTGATTGGCCATCATGCGCTCGACATCGCCACCGTAGGTGGGGTTGCGCTTGGCCACGGCGACCCAGTCCGGTGGCGGAGTGGGGCCGGCGGTGTCCATGAGGCCAAGAGTGCGGCCGACGATGCCGGGCGCCTGGAGGTAGCAGAGCATGCGGCACAGTTCGCGATCGAGCTCGGTATCGGCGGCGGGAAAGGCGGTGTCGATCTTCGCCAGGATCTTCGCGCGTTCCGCTTCACCCGGCTCGCCGGTGCGGGCGAACACGAGACCGGTGGCGCGCAGCCAGTTGATGCGCTGCTGCTTGTCCAGCTTGGTCCAGTTGACGCGATCAAGAGCTGCGAGGATCACCGGCCGGTCGGCCGCGGTGCCGGTGCGGGCCAGGCCGATCGAGGCGCTGATGATGGTCCATGGATCGTTCTCTTTAGCGAGTCGCGCCGGGAACGAGTTCGCCCCCTCCGCCTCCAGGGCGAGACGCGACTGATAGCGGGTCAGGCGCTCGGGGGAGCCGAGGTTTTCCCACGCGTCGGCGGTGCCGCCCAGTTCGAGCGTCTTCGTCTTGTAGGCCACAGGCGCGGTCGATTCCGTACCGGTGTAGGTGATGCGCCACAGGGCGGAGTTGGTGCGGCGTCCGCCGGTCAGGAAATAGAGCGCGCCGTCGCTGCCGACGCTGACGTCGGTCAGCGGCAGTCCGGAGCCGGCCAGGAATTCATCCTGCCTGGCCTCATAGCCGCGGCCATCGGGGGTGAGATAGATCGCGTGGATGGTGGCGTAGGTCCAGTCGAGCGCGTAGATCGCCCGCTGGAATTTCTCCGGAAACTTCGCGCCTTTGCCGGAGGCCATGCCGGTAGGTGAGCCGGGGCCCATTTCCAGCTGGGGATACATACTATCTTCATAGTAGGTAGGAAAGGGTCCGGAGCCGTTGCGCCAGCCGAACTCCGCGCCGGGGACAATGTGGCAGATGCGGGTGGGGCGGTACCAGGGCATGCCGAGATCCCATTCCATGTCGGAATCGTAGCCGAACAGGTCGCCGTTTTCATTGAAGGCGATGTCGTAGGTGTTGCGGAAGCCCATGGCGAAGAGCTGCCAGTCCTTGCCATCCGGACGGAAGCGCGCGACCCAGCCGCCGGGGGCCATGCGGTCGGCGGCGTGGCCGTTGGCATCCGGGCGCCGCGGCAGCAGCTGGTCCTCCGCCCAGTTGCGGATCGGCAGGGAGGAGTCCATCGGCGGCAGGTCGGTGAAGTTGCCGGCGACGGTGTAGATCCATTTGCCATCGGGAGACGCGACCAGCGCGTGCGGGCCGTGTTCGCCGCGGCCCTTGATCGCTTTGATCTCGACGGCCTTGTCGAGCTTGCCGTCGTTGTTGCTGTCGGTGACGCGCCAGATCCCGCTCTGCTCGTCGCTTTCGTTGACGGTCACATAGAGGGAGCCCTGGAACCAGAGCAGGCCGTGGGCGCCGCCGATCGGAATTTCCGTCTGCTCGACGGTCGTCTCGCCGCCCGCGAGGGGCGGGGGAGTCACCAGCAC